>JAFLED010000213.1 GCA_017302045.1 Spirochaetota bacterium | reverse complement strand
AATAGAAAAGACGATAATCGATATTCGATTATCGAATATCGTAAAACGAATATCGAATAACGAGGTTTAATTATGGTGGGTGTCGACCGGGTTGAAATCAAACGTATCGACTTTGCCGGTGTCGATCTTATTGTGCACGTTAAAATCAATAACCCAAACTCGATCGGCGCAACGCTAAACCACATCGACTATGCATTCGATGTCGAAGGCGACCGATTGCTCAAGGGCACCAAAAGCGATAAAACAAAGATCGCCTCGAATGACCTGAGCATCATACCCATGCCGGTTTCGGTGAGTTATGCGGGACTCAAGAGCGGCATCGCAGGGGTGCTGACGAAGAAATCGCTGCCCTACCAGCTTTCGGGTAAAGTCGTGCTCGATACCCCGATCGGCGACATGTCATTCGATATCGGCGATAAGGGCGAGATACCGATTCCCGACCGCCCGCGTTTCGACGTCGAGAAAATCGCGCTCGGTGAATTTTCTGTGACGTCGGCGACGCTGATGGTTCATGTCAAGGTCTCGAATAACCACGACGTAGAACTCGACATTGAAAAGTTTCGTTACGAATTTTCGCTGCAGGATAACCTGATTTCGGCCTCGGACGTCTCGGTGCAGCGTTCGGTCACGCAGGACAAATCGATGTCGGTGGTTTTGCCGATCACCGTAAAATTGCTCGGCCTCAAAAAAAGCGTCGTCGATATGATACGCTCGGGGCAGATCAAATATTTAATGAAGTTCGACCTGAGTCTCAAGACGCGTTTCGGGCCTGTCTTGATACCCTATGAGCGCGACGGGTTGAGTGCCCTGTACTGATATGGCTGCGTTCCAGATTGGCGACAAGGTTAAACTGGCGAAGCCCCCGCATATCTTCGAGGGCGTGATAATCATGCCCGGTGCGCCCGGCGAAATCAAAGAGGTAAATCCCGACGGCAGTTATCAGTTACTCTATTACGACCGCGAGATGATGCCGCATACGATGCCGAACATCGCCGAAAACGAAATCCAAAAAGCTTAGCCGGGAGACAGTATGAAATCAGCGCAGGACTTTTTTTTATCCTTACTGCCACAGGCGACCGAAATCAGCAAAGAAGTATCGCGGCGCTTTTTTAAAAAACCGCTCGAATCGATCGGTATGATCAGCAAGGCGGATGCCTCGCCGGTCACCGCGGCAGACCTCGAAATCGAAGCCAAATTGCGTGAACTCATCGAAAAAAATTTTCCCGATCATGGCATCATCGGCGAAGAACACGGTAACACACGCACCGACGCCGAATTTGTCTGGGTTTTAGACCCGATCGACGGCACGAAAAGTTTTATTACTGGCGTGCCGCTCTTTACGACACTGATCTCGCTCATGCACAACGGCGAGCCGCAATGCGGCGCGATCTACCAGCCGATTCTCGACGAACTTGTCTGGGGCAATAACAAAGAATGTTTTTTTAATGGTTCGCCGACGCGTATGCGCGAGAAGTCCGCCCATGCCGACGCGACGCTGCTGATCACCGACGCCCGCCACATGGCCGAGCTACACCCCAAAGCCGACTTTACGGACCTCACAAAAGAAGTGAAATTCTGGCGTACCTGGGCCGACGGTTATGGTTATGCGCTGCTCGCAACGGGTTATGCGGATATCATGCTCGACCCGGTCATGAACCCATGGGACATCATGGCGGTAGTGCCGGTGATTCGCGGTGCGGGCGGTGTCGCAACGGATTTTGCCGGCGGCGACCCCGTAAAGGGAAAGTCTCTCATCGCCGCGACAAAAACGCTGCACGCGTCTTCTCTCAAGAAACTCTTCCCGTAACGGGATGCTCAAGGGCCTCTTTAACTTTCGTTTCAGGCTCAATGCGGCGATTTTTCTCGTCGCGGTCGGGGCAACGGTAACGGGTCTCGCGTACTATTACAAAATCGTTTCGACACAGGTCTGGTCGCAAATGATGAGCCGCGTCAAAGACTTCGGCAAGATCGGCACGACGATTCTGGCGCCCGAAGATATCAAACACCTCGAAAATCTCGATACCGACCTGAACTCGGTGCCGCGCGCGCTGCCACCGGTTCCGGTCACCGGCGCGCGGCTGGGCGCCCTCGCCGATTCGGAGAAAACTGCCATTGCGCGCAAATCGGCGTTTCAACTGATCGTACAAAAACTCCGGCGCATACGCCACGCTTCTGGTAAGAACCCGGTTTATGAGACAACCCTGCCAGCAGCCGCCACAATCGAACAGGGCGCGCAAATTCACCGGATTTGGATTGCCGGCGTGCGTATGCACGAACATGCACCGCAGTTTTTGCGCGTACTCGTCGCCGACGAATTCGAAGAGATCGATCGTAATAACAATAAACGCATCGATCCAGAAGAAAGCATTTACCATGTTGGCGACGTATTCAATGGCCGCGGGCAAGCCGGTATTACGCGGCGTTGGCGGGAGAAGTCGCCGTGAGTACCGGGTACCGCTCCGAAAGTTCGGGTGTTTATATTTCGGGATATACACCGATCAAGAACAGCCGCGGCAAAATTATCGCGCTGCTCGTGATCGACTTTTCGGCGGCAACGGAGTTCGACGCGCTCTTCGATCTTAAAATCACGGGCTACTATATCATTATTTCGGTTTTACTGTTTTCGATCATCGCCGCCTCGGCGACAAGCCGCTTTTTGCTGAAGCCGCTTGAAAACATGCAACGCGCGGCCGTGCGTATCGGGCAGCGTGATTTTTCGGTGCGCGTCGAGAGCATGAGCAGCGATGAACTCGCCGACCTCGCCTTTGCCATGAACCTCATGGCGCAGGAGCTCGGCGAATATTCGACGCACATGGAAAAACGTATCGCCGCGCGCACTCAGGAAATCTCGGGTATTCTGGAGAGCCTCGAGCAGGGTTTGCTCACCGTCGATATCCAGGGCATCATACAGGCAGAATACTCGCGTGCGACGCTCGCTATTTTCGGTCTCGCCGATATCGCGCACCGCAAATTCAGCTCGCTTTTCGAGGATGAAAAAACCGCGGCGGCCGTCGAAAAATATCTGGATCTGTTTTTTCACGGCAACGCCATCAGCGATCAGATGCTCGAGCGGGCGAATCCCCTGCGCGAGATCACCTACCTCAATTACCGGGGCGAAAAACGACACCTGCGTTTCGCATTTCGCACCATTGCGTCGTCGGGAGAAACCGCACCGCAAAAACTACTGGTGAGCATCATCGACGACACAGCCGAATTCTCACTGCGTGAAAAAATCAATCTCGCCGAAGCAGATAAACGTTCTGAATTCGATGTCCTGATAACCCTCATGCAGATTCCGCCGGTAATTCTCGAAAATTTTATTGCACAGCAGAAAGATATACTGCAGCGCGGTAAAGAAATCATCGGCAAGTTCGATGCGGCCGAACCGGCGCAGTTCATGGATTATGCGAAGCGCGTGCACGCACTGAAAGGCAACGCGCTGCAACTGGGTTTCACCGAACTCGGTGAAATTCTCCACAACCTCGAAACCCACCTGCAGACAAAAACTGACGGCGGTGCATTCGACTCCCGATACCTGCGCCACGAGGTATCCCGCTGCATCAACGCCTCTGAGGCGACGATGCTCGACCGCGATAAGCTGATCGCCCGAATTCGCGCGCTGGTCGGCAACACTGCCAGCGACGACCCCGCCGTCAAGATTCGCCAGCTCACGGCATTTTGGACGAACCAGCTCGAACGTAAGGCGGCGGTCAGTGAAACGCCCGTGACAATCAGCATCGATTTCGCCGAGGGGAGCGACGGTATAGTACACGAACTGCACAATGTGCTTGTGCAGATGGTTCGCAATACCTTTGCCCATGGCGTCGAGGCACCGGCAACGCGCATCGCGGCAGGCAAAAGGGCGGAGTTGCAGATACGCATCGCGACCCGGGAAACCGACCGGGGTTATGAGCTCATCTACCAGGAAGACGGAAAGGGTTTTCCCCAGGGTGTCGGCGAAAATGAAACCGAACTGAGAGGGCTGATTCAAAATGGATTGACGGCAGCGGCCGGCTCCGTAACGCTTGAAGCGGGCCGGGGCCTTGGTATGGAATATATCGCAGCCAGAATAGCAGAACTGGGCGCAAAGGCCCTTATTTCGTGCTCGCGTGGCGTCACCACAGTGAGAATTGTTATTCCCGGCTAAGCCTATGCAGATTTTGATCGTCGACGATTCTGAGCTGATGCGTACTATCGTCGAGCAGGTTATTCGCGATAACCTCAAAGAGGCCGCGGAACGTATCGGTTTTCATCACGCTGCTAACGGCAAAGACGCGATGGATATTTTCGAACAGAGCAAGATCGACCTGGTATTCCTGGACTGGAATATGCCTGTTCTCGACGGTGTCGAATTTGTGCGGGAAATCCGCATGAACGGTAACAAGGTACCGATTGTCATGATTACTTCTGTGACAGACAGTGAGAAAATTCTGCAGGCTGCCGCGGCGGGCGTTAATAGTTATGTCGAAAAGCCGGTACGCGGGCCGCAACTCTGGAACCAAATAGGAATGTTCTTCAGAAATGCTGGATTTTGAAATTTTTACCGCCGCCCTGCGCCATGTATTTTCGCAGTTCATCGGCATTAAAGATCTGACAAGCGAAGCCCTCGCGACGCTTCCCGAAAAATACCAGAGTATCACGGCAAAAATGGAACTTTCAGGCGATACGCAGGGGACACTATGGTTGAATATTTCGCATCCCGGCGTGCGCATCGCAATGGAAAAACTCAATGTCCAGAATTCGGACGAAGACCGCATGCTGATGGATACGGCCGGCGAACTGTTGAATATCATCGCAGGCTCGGCGCAGCGTAATTCTGCGGTGCGTTACGACTTTTCGCTGCCGAGCGCATACAAAGGCGACAGTTACCCGCTGCGTTTCGAAAACGGTACGCGCAAATCGGCGCGCCGTTTTATCTTCGAAGATTTCGAAGCGATGCTGATACTCGAACAATAAGCGCCTAATACATTAGGTCTGATAAAACGCAGGTCTGCGGACCCAAGATGTGACATAATACCTGTAACAAAAATATACAACCACGTGCCCGGTATTTTTACGGAAATCGTGTACCCCGCTTTTGCAGCCGCTTGAATTTTCACACCGGTTTCAGAACTTCACCTATGCTCAACGCCGACACACATCAAAATACGCCTACCGAAACGATTTTATTATCCGACGCCCAAAACATCTGGTTACCCATGCAGGAGAACCTGCGGCGCAAAATTCCCGCCCCGGTTTTCAGCGTCTTCTTTAAAGATATCAGGCCAGAATTAGCCGCCGGGGATCTCATTCTTTTTTGCCCCGATGCCGAAATCGAACGTCACCTGCAAAGCCAGTACGGCAAACGTATTGCAGACGAGGCCGCGGCCGCGGGTTTCACCGGAAAGATCAGTATTCGCCAAACCGAAGCCGCACGCCTGCCACGGCTCGACGCGCTACCCGTGGCTAAACCCAAAGCGGCTGAAACGGCATTTCCCAACCGCATCGATCTGAATCCAAATTATACATTCGAGCGTTTCATCAAGGGACCTTCGAACGAGCATGCGTATGCTGCGGCCCTCGGCTCGGCCCAGAAGCCCAACGACTACCACAATCCTCTTTATATCTATGGTGGCGTCGGTTTGGGTAAAACGCACCTGATGATGGCCATCGGCAACCATGTTGCTGCGGCGTATCCCTGGCTGAAAGTGAAGTATTGCCCGTCTGAGATATTCCAAAGCGATCTGATCGAGGCGATGAAAGACAAGAACCTTTCGTACTTTCGCACGCGTTACCGCAGCGTCGATGTCTTTCTGCTCGACGACGTGCAGTTTATCAGTAAGAATGCCGATTTTACGCAAGAAGAAATCTTTCATACATTCAACTACTTCTACCAGAATAAAAAACAGATCGTGATCTCGGCCGACCGGCCCCCGCAGGCTCTCCCCCAATTACACGACCGCCTGCAGAGCCGTTTTCAGCAGGGCCTTATTGTCGATGTAAAATCGCCTAATTTCGAAACACGCATGGCGATTCTCAAAACCAAAGCGCAAGAGAATCAGATTCCCATTGGGCCCGATGTACTCAAATACCTCGCGACGCGTTTCACTTCGCAGGTGCGCCCGATGGAAGCCGCGCTCAGCATTCTGCACTTCACGGCGCAGCATGAAAAGCGGCCCATCGACCTGCAGATGGCGAAGATGTCGCTGAAAGCCCTACCGCAAGAAAACGGCATTCACCAGGTTACAATCGAAGATATTCTGCGCGTTGTTTCACGCACACTGCATGTCGACGAGGCGCTGATCTTGAGCTCAAACCGCACCGAGCAGGTCGCATTGGCCCGCCATGTCTGCATGTATCTCGCGAAAAGTATGATCCAGGGAGCGACGCTGAGTTATATCGCGGGCGCCTTCGGTAAGCGCGACCATACGACGGTACTGCACGCAGACCAGAAAGTGAAAGAACTGATC
>JAFLED010000212.1 GCA_017302045.1 Spirochaetota bacterium | reverse complement strand
AAACCACGATGCGCCAGGTTGCGAAAGAGGCCGGGGTGGCACTGGGCGGCGCGTATTATTATTTCGCCAGCAAAGACGAAGTCGTCATGGAGTTCTACCGCGATTCGCAGGCCGAGGCCGTCGCCGGCCTCGAGCTTATCCTTAAAGAAGAAAAACGTTTGGGTACGCGGATTATCCGCATGACCGAAGAGCGGCTCGCGCTTTTCAAGCCTTATAAGAAATTGATGTGGGTGCTCGCCCGAAATGCGGTTTTGCCTGATCACCCCCTGTCGCCTTTCGGCGCCGCGACGGCTGAGATACGCGGCGAAGCCATGGCGCTGTTTGAGCGCTGCATCGCCGACGCAAAACCGTCGGCGCCGCGCCTTGCCGCAAGCCTGCCGACTCTGCTCTGGTTATACCAAATGGGTATTATTTTCTTTTGGATTACCGACACCTCGAAAGATGAAGCGCGCACACGACGCCTTTTGCACACGACGGCGCAGATTCTCGAAACGCTCATTGGCTATTCGTCGCTGCCGATCTTCAAAGGCACCTTGTCGAAGATCACCGAACTGGTGACAAGCTTGTCAGAAAGTGGTAAATCCGCGTAATTGTAGCAGACTATTAAAGTAGTTTCCGCCGCGATTCGTCATTTAGAATCGAACCTATTCACCCCTTCGGGGTACCATTTTTCGAGGGCAAATGCAGCCAGAACCCAGCCAAAAATCCAAGAAAAAAAATTCCCGGAGCCACCGTGCGTTTCACGGGTGACTCGGGCGACGGTATGCAGCTCGTCGGGGCGCAGTTCACACAGGTGACGGGCCTTGCCGGCAACGACGTCATGACCTTTCCCGACTTTCCCGCCGAGATACGCGCGCCGCAGGGCACGATTGCGGGGGTGTCTGGTTTTCAGGTGCACTTCGGCGATCATACGATTTATACGCCCGGCGATCAGGTGGATGTACTTGTTGCCATGAACCCGGCTGCACTGAAAGCAAATCTTAAAGATCTTAAAGAGCGCGGCGTACTGCTCGTGAATTCTGACGAGTTCGACGAAAAAAATCTCAGCAAAGTTAACTATGCTTCGAACCCACTCAATGACCAAGCGCTCAAAGACAAATACCGCGTCATCGAAGCGCCGATCACCGAATCGACACGCCGCGCGCTCGCCGAGTCGGGCTTAACCACCAAAGAGATCGATCGTTGCAAAAACTTCTTCGCTCTCGGCCTCACCTACTGGATGTACCACCGCAACATGGATCTAACGAAAAAATGGCTTGAGAACCAGTTCGCAAAAAAACCGCATCTCGCGAAAGCAAACATTCAGGTGCTCGAAGCGGGCTACCATTTCGCGGAGACGACCGAACTCTTCGAGGTATCCTACGAAATTACGAAGGCGAGATTCGAACCGGGTACGTACCGCAACATCACAGGTAACTCGGCGCTGGCTCTGGGGCTGGTGGCCGCCGCCGATCTCGCAGGCCTGCCGGCACTCTATGCGGGATATCCCATTACGCCCGCATCGGACATTCTGCACGAACTTTCGAAATATAAAAACTTCAATATCAAAACTTTCCAGACCGAAGACGAAATCGCCGCAATCTGCGCTGCGGTCGGCGCCTCGTATGGTGGTTCGATCGGTATTACCGCGTCGTCAGGCCCGGGCATCGCACTCAAATCTGAAGCGATCAACCTCGCCGTGATGACCGAGCTGCCCGTCGTCATCGTCGATGTGCAGCGTGCAGGCCCTTCAACAGGTATGCCGACGAAAAACGAACAGACCGATCTCATGATGGCGCTCTATGGCCGCAACGGCGAAAGCCCCGTGCCCGTGATCGCGGCATCGACGCCGGCAGATTGTTTCGACGCAGCGATCGAGGCGACGCGCATCGCGCTCAAATTTATGACGCCGGTGTTTCTGTTGTCAGACGGTTACCTCGGTAACAGTTCAGAACCCTGGAAAATCCCCAATGTCGAAAACCTGCCTGAAATCGAGAATAACAAGATTCAGCCAGGCGAATCGCGCGAAGGTTTCAAGGTCTATGGCCGCGACGCCGCGACGCTCGCGCGCCGCTGGCCGACGCCCGGTGTCGCCGGTTTTGAGCACCGCATCGGCGGTATCGAAAAAGACGAGAACGGCAACATCTGTTATGACCCCGATAACCACGACACGATGGTGCGCCTGCGCCAGGGTAAGATCGACAAGATCGCGGATTTTATTCCCGAGCTTGAAGCATACCCTGAATCGAAGGGGGGCCTTTTAGTTCTGGGCTGGGGCTCGACCTACGGCGCGCTGCGCGAAGCGGTCGAACGCGTACGCAAGCAGGGCTTTAGCGTCTCGCATGCGCATCTCAAGTGGCTGAACCCATTCCCGAAAAATATCGAGAAAGTGCTGAAATCGTTTGAAAAGGTTTTGATTCCCGAGATGAACCTCGGGCATCTCTCACTTCTTATCCGCGGTAAATATCTCGTACCGGCGCAGGGTTATAACACCGTGCGCGGCCGCCCCTTCGGTGTCGAAGAAATCGAAGCCGCGATTATCAAAACTCTCAGAGGTTAACATGTCGACTGCAACACTCACAAAAAAAGATTTCGCTTCAGACCAAACCGTACGCTGGTGCCCCGGCTGCGGCGACTACGGTATTCTGACCGCCGTGCAGAAAACGATGCCCGAACTCGGCATTGCGAAAGAAAACATTGTCTTTATCTCGGGCATCGGCTGCTCGTCGCGTTTCCCGTATTACATGAACACGTATGGCTTCCATACGATTCACGGGCGCGCGCCGGCGATTGCTTCGGGCCTCAAACTCACACGCCCAGAACTTTCGGTGTGGATGGTCACCGGCGACGGGGACTCGCTTTCGATCGGCGGCAATCACCTGATCCATATTCTGCGCCGTAACCTCGACATCAATATTCTGCTGTTCAACAACGAGATCTATGGTCTTACCAAAGGGCAGTATTCACCGACCAGTGCGAAGGGCACGGTCGCAAAATCGACTCCCGACGGCTCCGTCGATACCCCGTTCTCACCGCTGAAGCTCGCGATCGGCGCCGGTGGGTCTTTTCTCGCGCGCACATACGACAAAGACATGAAACACATGGAAAAAACCGTGAAGGCCGCACACGGGCACAAGGGCACATCGCTCGTCGAAGTGCTGCAGAATTGCGTGATCTTCAACGACGAAGTCTTTGAGCCGATTGTTGCGAAAGAGACGCGTGCCGACAAAATGATCTTCGTCGAGCACGGCGAAAAACTGCTCTTCGGCACAGATAACAGTAAAGGTCTCGCGCTCAATACGCATGGTGGTTTCGACGTGGTTTCCGCCGTAGACAATCCGAATGCGGTCGCGACATTCGACGCTGCGAACCCGCACTTCTTGCAGACCTTCGAAGCCGTCGGCGGTGCGAATGGTATTCCCGTGCCGTTCGGTGTTCTTTATCGTCAGGAGCGCACTGTCTACGAAGCCGACGTCGAAGCGCAGGTACAGGCCGCGATTCAAAAGAAAGGCAAGGGCGATATCACGAAGCTCTTGCACGCGGCCGAAACCTGGCAAGTCCCGTGAGGGACCGGCAGGTTTCTTAACCTGTAGAAATTCGGCCGTCACGCGCAGCGATCATGGTCAGGGGATTTCGAGCGTGGCGGCGCCCAGCCCCACGCCACCCATTGCCATTTGTGGGCCGTTGCTGAAGCTGTCGCTCGCATCATCGAACAGGCTTGTTGTCGTCCCCGAGTTATAAAGCACCATCAGCTTTCCTGCATATAATCCCGTGGCGACGCGAAAAACATGCGAGCCTGCGCCTGACGTAAACGGCATACTTTGTCCGCCCAACCACCCGGTGATATCTGCCGTCGAATCTGAAATCGAAGTTAAATTGCCTGAATTCCCGTGGATAATAAAATACTTACCGGCATTCGTGCCCGCGTTGATGAGAAAGGCCGACGCGCCGTTGTTGATGTTGGTGGTTGCGTTACCCGTTGCCGCAAAGGTGTTATTCGTCGGGTTGTAGAGTGACGTCGCCGCCGAGTTACCATGCAGAATCAGTGTCTTTCCCGCCGACGCTCCGGTTGTTACCGCCAGAAAATTGGTACCAGCCGCAACGCCGCTCGGTAAAGCCGGGCCGGTCGTGTAGCTCGAATCTGCGGGGTCGAAGAGCGAAGTTGTCGAAACCGTGTTTCCATGCATTGTGATGAATTTTCCGTTCTGTGTTCCGCTCGTGACCGGAAAAGTTTTTGAGCCCGCGCCCGCATTGTCGGTGAGGTTCGGCCCCGCGCTGAACGAGTTGCTGTTCATATCGTAGACTGACGTCGCCATCGAAGAACCGCCTGCCAGTACGCAGACGATGGTGCCCTTGCCCGTTGCAAACGCATGCCCCCCGGCATTGGCGCTGCTTGTGAGATTGGGGCCTGCCGCGAATGTCGCCGTGCCCGGGTCGAAGACAGAAGTTGTCGTCGTAGCGCCGCCATGAATTACAAGAATTTTCCCCTGCATCGGCCCCTGATAAATCGGGTGCAGAGAGGCGCCGTTTGCCGCCGTGGCGGTGAGAGCGGGCAGGGCCTTGAATAGTCCTGCGATCGGGTCATAAAGCATCGCCTGTGTGGTTGTTCCACCGCGTATCGTGAACATCTGCCCGCGGGGCACGGTCACAAATGCCTGGCCGATGCGGCGCTCGTCGGTCGTCTTCGCGGTCACGATCACCGTACCCGTGCGCCGGGCGGTCACGGTGCCGTCGGCCGCCACGGTAACTTTATCCGGGTCAGAGGAACTCCAGCTAAAATCATTACCCGCGTCGGTCGAAGTCACGCGCAGCTTTTGTGGCGCGCCGAAGAGCAGGGTAACCTCGCTCTGGTCGAGGTCGAGCGCGACCTTCCAGAACTCCCCGAAGCCCTGGCAGCTGATGGCAACGAGGGTGAGGCAGGTCATAGTGGTGCGGAGCATCCCCTTTTATAACAGATAAAATCGCCGGTGTCGACTCGGCTTACAAGCGAAGACCCGTCTATAGTGCTTCCCTTTTCGGCGGCAAAACCCAATATCCCGCATGGCCAAACTGTCCCTGGCAGATATCCGCGATGCCCGCGCGCGCATCGCCAGCGGTATCTATCTTTCGCCCTGCCCCGAATCGATTCCGATTTCAGAGGTTTGCGGCAGCACCGTCTATTGCAAGCTCGAGTACCTGCAACGT
This sequence comes from Spirochaetota bacterium, assembly GCA_017302045.1. Lineage (GTDB taxonomy): Bacteria > Spirochaetota > Leptospiria > Turneriellales > Turneriellaceae > Turneriella. The sequence continues at coordinate 1,242 of JAFLED010000212.1, read as the reverse complement.
ACCGGCAGCTTCAAAGAGCGCGGCGCGCGCAATGCGCTCATGCAGTTGGATATCCCCCAGCGCCAACAGGGCGTCGTCGCGGCGTCGGCCGGCAACCATGCCCTGGGCCTCGCCTACCACGGTAAACTTCTGGGTATTCCCGTGACGGTGGTGATGCCTGCCTTTGCGCCGCTCATCAAACGTTTTACCTGCGAGAAACTCGGCGCGCGGGTGGTGATGCACGGCGACAACCTCGATGCCGCACGCGCGAAGGCCGATGAAATTCAACGAACCGAGGGGCTCAAATATATTCACGGCTTCGACGGCATCGATGTCATTGCCGGGCAGGGTACGATTGCGCTCGAGGTGCTCGAACAGGTGCCCGATGCCGACGCGATTCTCGTACCGGTTGGCGGCGGAGGTCTCATTGCGGGCATAGCTGTTGCCGCGAAGGCAATCCGCCCCGAAATTCAGGTGATCGGTATCGAACCCGAAAATGCGGCGTGTTTCACTGCGGCTTTGCAGGCAGGATCGCCAACTCTGATCGGCCTTAAACCGACGCTGGCTGACGGCCTCGCGGTTTCGAAAATCGGGGCAAACGCTTTTGCGCTTGCACGGCCGCTCGTCGACCGCATCGTTACGGTTTCAGAAAGATACCTCGAGCTCGCGACGCTGCGGCTTATCGAACTCGAGAAGGGTGTCGTCGAAGGTGCGGCGGCTGCGCCGCTCGCGGCGTTTTTGCAGCATGGCATCGCAGAGCTCAAAGGCAAAAAGGTCGTGCTGATTTTAAGCGGCGGCAATATCGACCCGATGGTGCTGGGGCGTGTCATCGAGAAGGCGATGGTTGCCGACGACAGGCTTTGCCGTTTCACGGCGGTCGTCAGCGACCGGCCGGGCGGTCTTTCGAAACTCTCTGAGGCGATTGCAAAGACCGGCGCGCAGATCAAAGATATCTTTCACGACCGCATCTTTTCGGGCTCGGACATTTTTTCGGTCAACGTACTCTGCGTCGTCGAGATACAGAATGCCGCGCACCGTGACCGGCTCTATGCATCCATTCGTGCGACTGGTATTGAGGTCATTGAACAGAGCTAGCCGAGTAAGGTTCGCCGCCGGCGCTCGTAAATATAAACCAGCCCATGCCCGAAAATCTGCTCACCGTCTGCGGATTATCTTCGGTACGTGCGGTTGCCGCCGAAACCCCCGAGCTCATCGAGCGGCTGTTTTTCGACGATGCGCATGCACCGCTCTTCTCAGAGGCCT
>JAFLED010000211.1 GCA_017302045.1 Spirochaetota bacterium | reverse complement strand
GGAAGGCGGCCGAGGCCGCCAAGGCGGCGGGCGTCGAAAAGCCGCTCACCTTCGGTTCGGTCGCGGCATCCGACGCGCCGACCGGCAATTTCAGGCTGCGCGAGAACGGCATTGTACAGGATTCCCTCAAAATTGAGAATGTATCGCCGCGCGAGATTCCGTCGCGCACCGTGATACTCGCCGATCTCAGCCGGTCGCTTACACGCAAACAATTTGCGAATTTTAAGCGCGCCGCGCTTGCCTTCGCCGATCGCCTGAAACCGGGCGATACAGCCGCGCTCATCACATTTCACCGCAAGGTGCACCGCGATCTGAATTTCACTTCCGATCGCGAGCTTCTGAAGAAACGCATTCGCGCGCTCAGGCAGACCGGCAGCCGCACGATGCTCTACGACGCGCTCATCGAGGCGCACAAGATGCTTGCCGATGCGCCGGCCAGAAAAGCCATCGTGCTCTATACCGACGGCAAAGAAAACGCCTCGCGCGTGACGATGTCTGACCTTATCGAACTTTACAGCGCTAATCCGGTGCCGCTTTTCGTGGCTGGCAAACACCGCTCTTATGCCTTGAAGCGGCTCATTCGTCTGGCGCGCGTCTCGGGCGGCGACGCGTTTCGCGCCGACGATGGCCGCGATCTGGCCAAGGTCTTCCATTACCTGACGCGGCTCAGGCAAAAAGAGTTTCTGTTGACCTACAAGACGGCGCAAAAAAGCGGCGCGACAATCGACATCGAAATTGATACGGGGCGAGAGGGGCGTAATCTCGTGCGCTCTTATACGATCCCCACGGCTTCATGGCAAGCGCCGCAACCAGCTGAAACCGAAAAGCCGGCTGAAAAGCTGTTTTCACCCGGGCTGATAACGAGTTTAAGGACGCACATGCCGGAGATTCTGCTCTCGCTGATTGTTTTGCTACTTGTTGCGGTGATTGTCATGCTGTTCTTCCGCAAGCAAGAGATCACGGTAAAAGTCGAGAACCAGATGCCGCAGGCATTTGTTGCGCCGGGCGATCTCTTGCCGCTCTCCGACAAAAAAGCAGAAACAGAAAAAGCGAAGCTCCCGTTGGATTACCACCATGGCTGGCTGGTTGAAAAAGAAGGGCCGCATACGGGCCGAAAGTACCGCATCAACTGGCATACGGTCACGGTCGGTTTTTCAGACGACAACAGTATCGTCATCGACGATAACACCGTATCGCCGCGGCATGCAAAGATCGAGCGCGAGGGTCGAAAGTTTGTACTCTACGACCTCATGTCCGAAACCGGAACGCTGCTGAACGGCAAAAAGCTGCTGCGTCCCAAAGAACTCAACGACTTCGACGAAATCGGCGTCGGCAGAACCAAACTGATATTCCGCAAGAGCTCGGCGTCGTTTGAAAAATCGACGCAGGCCGCGGCCGATTAAGAAGGCACCCCCTTGGCATCCCAGAAACCCAAATATTCCATCGACCTGCGCCGTTTAAAGCTCGGCAAGAGCGAGGTCATTTTGCTCGGCACGGCGCACGTGAGCCGCGAAAGTGTCGAAGACGTCGAGCTTGCGATACAAAAAGAGAAACCCGATGCGGTTTTGATCGAACTCGACGAGGGCAGGGCAAAGAACCTCAAAGACCCCGATCACTGGAAACACATGGACATCGTGCAGGTCATTAAGACCGGCAAAATTTATCTGTTATTTTCCTCTATATTGCTCTCGATTTTTCAGAAAAAAATGGGCGATCGCCTGACCTCGGCGCCGGGGGCCGAATTCAAAAGAGCGATGTTTCTTTCCGAAGAAAAAGAAATCGCACACTATTTTATCGACCGCGAGATACGCATTACGCTGAAACGCGCCTGGCAGAGCGTCGGTTTTTTTGGCAAGCTGCGCCTCATCAGCGAGCTCATCGCCTCGCTTTTTGTCAGCGAGAAAATGGAAAAAGACGATATCGAAAAACTCAAAGAAAAAGACGCCTTACAGACCGTACTCGACTCGTTGCCGCCTTCGTTCCGCAAAATCCGGGAAATTGTCATCGACGAGCGCGATCAGTACATGGCGCAAAAGGTGCGCGATGTTACGCTGAATGCCGATAAGCAGCCGCGACGCGTGCTCGTCGTGGTCGGTGCAGGGCACCTACGCGGCCTCGAAGAAGCTTTGGGCCGCGAACACAACCTGCTTCAGCTGACACAGGTGCGCGAGCCGAAGATCATCCGATCGCTGATTGCGTTTCTTTCGCCCATCGTCATCATCGTGGCGTTTCTGACTTATTTTACGTTCTCGGGCAACAAAAAGCTCGATTTAGCGCAGACGCTCAAAACATGGATTATCATCAAGTGTTCTGTGACTGCCGTGATTACGCTGGCCTGGGCGCCGCATTTTCTCGCGTGGCTGGGCGGAGTGATTGTGTCACCGGTGAGCACGTTTCTTCCGGTCATCAAATCGGGTTGGATTGCCGCTCTGGTAGAAGCGATTTTCCGCAAGCCAGAAGTCACCGACTTCGAATCGATGGCCGAAGCGACCACGAAATTCAAAAGTTTTTACCGCAACCGGATTTTCCGCATCTTTATGATTTTCTTTCTCGGACAATTCTCGAGTGCGGTAGGTTACTGGGTATTTATCTATTACGTTTAATGCCGGCTGAGCGCCGCGACGACTTCGCCGATCAGCCCCGAGAAGCTGCCATTTGTCATAAAACAAACGAGATCTTTGGGCCTCAGTTTTTCTGTCACAAATACGGCGCGGTCTTGCGCAGGTAAAAGCCAGACCTCTTTATTTTTCGCTTCGAGATCGGCCTTAAGGCGGTTGAGATCCAGGCGTTCTGCTTCGGCGTATTTTTCTGCGCGGTAGATCGCGTCGCTGAAGACGACATCCGCAGTTGCGAGCGCTTCGACAAGTTTCTGCTGGAAAAAATTGCGTACCATAGTATTGCTGCGTGGTTCGATGAGTACAACCAGTCGCCGTCCCGGATACAGTTCGCGGAGGGTTTCGAGATTCGCGCGTATCGCCGTTGGGTGGTGTGCAAAATCTTCGAGCACCGTGACCGCAGTATTCTCGAGGCGTACCTGCAGCCGGCGTTTGACACCCTGGAATGTGTCGAGACCGCGCTGCCAGCCGTCTTGCAAAAGTTCCCGGTGTTCGAGCAGCGCATACGCGGCGAGCGTATTCAAAGCGTTATGTTTGCCTCTGAGGGGGCTCGAGAGTGTCAGCTCATGGCCGCGGTTTAAGAAACGGATCTCTGTTTTATCCCCATGCGAGACGCCGGTAAGTCGCAGATCAGCCGAGGAACCTTCGCCAAAAGTAACGACGCGTGTTTTGGCCTGCGCCGCAAGTTTCATACACGAGGGGTTATCCGCATTGGTGACAAGTAGGCCGTTTCGGGGAATAATTTTGACGAGTCTTGCGAACGTCGCCTCAACCGCGGCGAGATCTGCAAAGATATCGGCGTGATCGAATTCGATGTTGTTAATGATGACATGCGTGGGCCGGTAGAGCAGAAACTTCGAGCGCGGATCGAAGATCGAGGTATCGTATTCATCGCCTTCGATGACAAACGCGTCGCTGCCTATGGTGGCACTGCGTTCGAAGTTTTCAGCGACGCCGCCGACCATAAAGCCGGCGTCGATGCCGTTGTGGCGCAAGACATGCGCGATAAGCGCCGTCGTCGTCGTCTTACCGTGCGTGCCGGCGATGACATAACTCGGCCGGCTGCCGATGACATATTCGGCGATAAATTCGGGCAGCGACAGAATTCTGAGCCGCCGGTCGAGCGCCTCTTCGAGCTCGGGGTTGCCGCGCGAAATCGCATTACCCAGTACGACAAGATCGGGCTGGTAGGCCAGGTTTTCGGCGGCGTAACCTTCGGTGAAGGGTATCTTGCCCGCGCGCAGCTCGTCGACGGTGGGCGGATAAAGGTTCTGGTCCGAGCCGCGCACAACGAGGCCGCGTTCGCGCGCTAAAAAGGCAGCGCCGGCCATCGCCGTGCCGCCGATACCGATAAAATGGATACTCTGCATTGCCGATCCGCGTTCTTTTTTTGCCTTACCCGACGGAAATAGAAATATAAAAAATCTTGTGCAGGTAGCAGCGAGGCTTAAAATAGCTTTATGAGCCGAAAAAGCAGAACAGCCGAATTAAGTCAGGTCGCCGATGTCAGCGGGGTGAAGATACCCCGCATCGAACTCTCGATGCGCTGGAGTATTGTCTCGCTGCTGACGCTGCTGATTCTTTTATCGGCTGGGTTGATTATTCTTGTCTCGTACCTCGGCGGGCGCCAATCGACACAATTTCTCATCGACACGCTTATGGAAGATAAGGCCTACCGATTTACCGACAAGGCGACGCAATTCTTTACCGAGGCGCGTACGCTCGCAGGTGATGCACGCGAGGGTACAGATAAGCTCAATGTTTTCGCCCAGCGTAAACAGGTCGAAGAAGAACTCAAGAGTGTCTTTGAGCATCAGCCTTATTTTTCCAATGTCTACATGATTCGTAACGGGCGTGCATTGGTAGCCTTGCATAAGGCTATCCCTTCGCCGCGCAAAGAAAACCTGCTCGAAGAGATGGATGACAAAACCACCGAAGCCGAAAAAGCCGCACTGGAAATTAGCTTTGAAGAAAAGCCGCTGGCGAATGCTGCTGCTCTACCCTGGGCGCAGCGCCTTTATGCCGACGGCAAAAAGCTGACGCCGTTGCATCGCACTTTTGTGACCGGCGCGCCGGGCTATACTTATTGTTCTGCACAGAGCCCTGCGGCGGGTATACTCGCAGGCGGTGTCTGTATCGACATCACTCTGGGCGATCTTGCGCTCTACATCTCATCGGTGAAGGTCGGCGAAACCGGTAAGGCCTTTATTGCCGATAAAGACATGAATATTCTCGCGGCGCCTCAGGCGAGCCGCGACTCGGCGATTTATGCGAAAAATAGTTCCGACAAAATTACGCTTAAAAACATTACACAATTTGAAAACGAAGAAATCAAGGCCGCCTATACGGCGATGACGAAGAAACTCAAGAAGCTGCAAAAAAACAAAAAGTGGATGAAAACGAAGAAGCCGTTTTATTTCGATTTCAAGATCGACGGTAGCCGCTTCGTGGGGCTGTTCGCGCCTTTCCCCGCTTATACGGGGCTCGACTGGCAAACCGGAGTTATCATTCCCGAAGACGAGTTTTTCTATTTCGTGCGCCGCAACGCGCGTATCGTTATGGCCGCCTCTGCGGTGTTGATCATCATGGCGATGGTTCTCGGGTATATCTTCTCGCGACGGCTTTCGCGGCCGCTCAGCGAATTATCCGCCGAGATGGATAAAATTCAGCGCTTCGAACTCGATTCAGACAAGACGATCGTATCGTCGATCACCGACGTGCAGAATATGGTGGTCTCGTTCTACAAGATGCGGCAGGGCCTCCGGTCATTCGGCAAGTTTGTGCCGGCCGATATCGTGCGCAAACTGATCGAACAAGAAGGTGACGCGCACCTGCAGGGTGAAAAACGCGAGCTGACGATTCATTTTTCCGACATCGAGGGATTTACCACCGTATCAGAGAGCCTGAAACCCGAAGAGCTTGTCGAACTTCTCGCCGAGTACCTGGGCGAAATGAGTCGTATCATCGCCGAAGAGAAGGGGACTGTCGATAAGTACATCGGCGATGCCGTGATGGCGTTCTGGGGCGCTCCGCAACCGGTAGAGAACCATGCCTCTTACGCGGCGCGTGCGGCGTTGCGTTGCCAGGCGCGGCTGGCCGAGCTCGAAGAAAAATGGCATAAAGAAGGTAAACCGATTTTTCGCGCGCGTATTGGTCTGAACACCGGGGAGATCATCGTCGGTAACATGGGCTCTGCCGAGCGCCTCAACTATACTGTCATCGGCGACGCAGTAAACCTCGCGAGCCGCCTCGAGGGCATCAACAAATATTATGGCACGCGTATCATGCTGGGCGAGTCGACGCAGAAGCTGGTCGCGCATGAGTTTGTAACCCGCCTGCTCGATTTCGTGGCGGTGAAAGGCAAAAATGAAGCCGTCAGAATCTACGAGCTCGTCGGTGAAAAAGGCAAGGTTGCACCCGAGATTTTGGAATTTATCCGCCTGTTTGAAGAGGCGATCGAAGCGTACCGTAAACAAAACTGGGACGCGGCGGAAAATTCTCTGAAGAATGCGCTGAAGCTGAAAGACGACGAAGCCTGCCACCTGTTTCTTGCGCGTATCGCAGAATACCGGCAAGATCCTCCTGGCGCCAACTGGTCGGGCGAATATGTGATGAAAACCAAGTAAGATGGCAATCGCAGGCGATGCAGTCATCCATGCGCTTGCGCTGCACCGTGCTCATAAGTTTCTCAGCGACAAGTTGCGGCGCCTCCTCGAAGCTTCGGGGGATTTCTGCCGGTTTACGCAGCTCGTTCTTGGGGCGGGGTATTCTGCCGCTCTCAAGGCTGCGGCGGCTGAGTTAGAAACATTTTCTCCCGCGCATGTTGTCGCATTTACCGACGCGGACTATCCGCCGCTGCTCAAAGAAATATCGTATGCCCCATTCGCGCTTTATCTCAGGGGAAACCGGTCCCTGCTTGCCGGTGATTTCATC
>JAFLED010000210.1 GCA_017302045.1 Spirochaetota bacterium | reverse complement strand
GCCGCGGGGCTTGCCGCGTTGAAGAGCCTCAACCGCGATAATGGCGCAATTTACCAGCATCTGAAAACGCTGGCGCAACGGCTCAAAGAGAATTTCGCCGCCGATATCGTACCGCTCTTCGCGGGCCGCGACTGGCAGATCAGTCTCGTGCAGGATGAATCGCTGTTCTGGCTTTCTTTCCAGAAAGCCGGAACACCCGTATTCGTGCGTAGTATCGCCGCGGTCGAAGGTTTCGGCGCGAAAATCTATGCGCGTATTTTTCACGAGATGCTTGCCCGCGGTATTTACCTCGCGCCCTCGGCATACGAAGTCGGATTTCTGAACGCGGCGATGCGAAACCGTGATATCGATTTTTTCACCGCGGCTCTGAAAAAAATCCTCAAGACCCTGCCCGACCGCCTCAAGGATTTCTGATGCCAGGCCTGCAGCGCAAAAATCTGTCGCGGATCTCGCTATTTTCAGGGTCTGCGCTCGCCATGGCTTTTTCGCTGCTCGCCGTCATCGTATTGCTCATCTGGTGGCAGCAGCTCATCAGCAAAAACCTCGAAACTCAATACCGCTTTTTCGCCTCTGAAGCGACGGGCGAGAGCGTCAGCGACGGCTTGCGGCGTCTCATCGAAGACCAAGACCCCAAGCTCGCGACACAGATATTCAGCGAGCAGGCATCGAATGCGCTTGTTCCGAATGCGAAACAGGTGATCGAAGAACGGCTGCGTAACCGCCATAAGATGGTGCATTACGAGCAGGCTTTTTTTACGATACTGTTGCTTTCAGGGCATCTGTTTTTCCTCTATATTTATTTCCGCGAAAGGCTGCGCCGCAGACAAACCGAAGAGACAATTCTGCTCGCCACACACGAGCTCAGGCAGCCCTTGCAATCGCTTTCGCTTGCACTCGAAACCGTTGCGCCTAAGGCGCGGGGCCAGAGCCTCAAGGCAATCGAATCTGGCCTCAGGGATATTGGGCGCCTGGGCGATCATATCCGTTACCTCGCACGCGCCTTTGCTCCGGGCGGCAACAAGACCGGCGTCGCCGAGATTACCAACCTGCGCGATTTTGTACAGAATCTGATAGATAAGGAATTTGAAAAAGCAGACCAGAAACGCGTCCGCATCGCCGTAGAGGGCGTATCGCAAATACGCCTGGCCCTCAGCACCGAGTCCCTGAGTTTTCTCTTGCGCAACCTCACGGAAAATGCGCTTAAATACGCCTCCGATAATGTCGAAATCTCGGGAAAAATCGCAGCGCAGAACCTTCTGATCACAATCGAAAATACCGGCGCGGCGATTCCCGCGGCCGATTTTAAGAAAATCGGTTCCATCTTTTACCGGCCGGCCGCGGCGGGTGTACAGAATACCACCGGCTTCGGTCTCGGGCTTTATCTCTGCGGCCGCATTGCGCGCAACGCCAAAGGCAGATTACTCTTCCAGAACGACGCCGCAGGCCGCACTGCGGCGAATCTGCTGCTGAGGTGCCTCTGATGCAGCGCGGTAAACACATCGCCATTGTCGAAGACGACGACAGCATCCGCGCGCTCATTGCCGAAAACCTGAAGAATGCGGGCTACCGGGTTTCGGCGTTTTTCACGGCCGAACAGTTCGAACGAAAAGCAGACGCGGGCTATAACCTGCTGCTGCTCGACATCATGCTGCCAGGCAAAAACGGGCTCGCGTTACTCAAAGACATCCGCGCGAAGGGACTTAACTTTCCCGTAATTCTCGTCACCGCATCGGAGAGCGAAGCCCACGTCGACACTGCGCTCGGCGCCGGCGCCAACGATTATATTGTAAAACCATTTAACCTGAAACACCTGTTGTTAAAAATCGAAAATCTTTTCGACCAGATCGGCGCAGGCGCAGCAGGCGACAAAAAAGACGCGTTCACCATCGGCGCCGGCAGGTTTGATCCCGAACTCAATATTGTCGTGCGCGAGAAAAAAGAACATAAACTCACCCCGTCCGAAGCCGCGACGCTGACATACTTTATTGAAAATCCGAACCGCATCATCAGCCGTGAAGAACTGCAGGAGCAAATCTCGGCCGAAGCGCGTACGATCTCATCGCGCAATCTCGATAATTATATCCTGAAATTCCGCAAGTTATTCGAAACCGATCCCAAAGATCCGGTGATTTTCGTCACTATACCCCGCAAAGGATACGCGCTGAAGCGCTGAGGCAACTATGACAAACCAGTTCAACCGATTCGACGCGGCCGCGCGCGGCCTTAAAACCGACCGCACGCCGGTGTGGTTCATGCGCCAGGCGGGCCGTTACCTGCCCGAATACCGCGAAGTGCGCAAGGGCCTGACATTCGACGAGATGCTCGCCGACGCGGCGGTGGCCACCGAGATCACCTTGCAGCCGATACGGCGCTTTGATCTCGACGCGGCGGTGATCTTCGCCGATATCATGACGATTCTTTTGGGTCTCGATATTCCCTTCAGTTTCGCCTCGGGTGGCCCCGAACTCAGTTTCAATATCGCCGACATAAACGAGCGCAAAAAACTCGATCCGGCGCGGCTTTTGGATAACGAGAAAAAATTCACGGCGTTTCTGAATGCGATACGCCAGACGCGCGCGGCGCTCGGCGCCGATAAATCTGTCATCGGTTTTGCCGCCTCGCCGTTCACGCTGTTGAGTTATCTCATCGAAGGTAAAACATCCAAAACCCACAACCGTACGCGGGCGTTCATGGCCGCAGAACCCGCACTCTTCGAAGCGCTGATGTCACAGATGGCCGACTGTACCGCCGAATACCTGAAGCTACAGGTCGCGGCGGGCGCTTCGGCGGTGCAGATCTTTGAATCCTGGGGGGATGTCCTCGGCGGCGAAACCTATGGTACGTATATTCTGCCGCATATCCGCAACATTGCGGCAAAGGTCTTACCCGTAGCGCCCGTGATTTTCTACGACAAAGGCGCTTCGCTGCATATCGGTGCGGTGAGCGATTTTATTCGCGGCAGCGGTGCTATTTATTCGGTCGACTGGCGGCTCGACATCGCATCGCTCAGCGACCTGAAAGTACAGGGAAATCTCGACCCCGCGCTGCTGGAAAGCACACCCGAAGCGGTTCGCGCCGCAGTGCAGAAGATTCTCGCGGCGCGGCGGGGCAACCCCGGGCATATTTTCAACCTCGGCCACGGCATTTCGCCCGAGGCGAAACTGGGCTGTGTCGAGGCGATGGTCGAGACCGTACAAACCTATAAGCTATAATTCCGGGTAACCGGCGTCGCGACCGCGTTACGTCTTCGTCAGCAACGCGACCGTTTCAAAATGGTGCGTCCACGGGAAAAAGTCAAACAACTTCAATTCTCGCACCCGGTATCCTTCAGCCGTAAGATAGCCGATATCGCGCGCCATAGTCGACGCGTTGCACGAAGAATAGACGATCGGCCCGGTAAAATTTTGCAGCGCTTCTTGCCTGAGTTTGGTCCAGGTTTCTTGCTGAAGCCCCGCGCGCGGCGGGTTGACCAGCAGCACGTCGGGCCGATACGCGTGGACAGCGCTCAGAAACTCCGCAGAAATTTTTTCCGGTAGAAATAAATCGACGCGGTGGTAATGCCGCGCAAAATCGGCGGTCAGAAGGTTGCCGGTAGGAGATTTTATTACCACCCGTTCGACCTCTTCACGCTTCAAAAGATCGGCCGCGAGAATGTCGAGCTCGAAGCGCTGCGCGAGCATGCGTGAAATAAAGCCAAACCCCGAGAAAAGCTCGAGCACGCGTAACTTTTGCGGGCCGGCGGCGGCGGCAAAGGGCGACAGGTAATCTGCCATCGCGCCTAACCAGCGCGGCAGCAGGCGTAAATTTACCTGGAAAAACTGTGTAACCGGAAACTCGATCTCTGTGCTTCTCCCCGGGGGCCAGGCAACGCTATACAACATGTTCGTCGCCGATTCGGCCTTGCTGTTGATGACGGTAAAGACCGCCCTGCCGTCGGTATTGCGCCGTATGCGCGCCGTGCGTACCTCGACGGGAAATTTCGGGAAATGATCCCGCAAACTCTTCTCGTCGAAGATCAGGCAACCGTGCCCGGGAAAAGCGCGTGTGCGGTACGATATCGGTTCGTAAAAACCGTACACGCCAAATTTATTGATATGCACCTGCACATGATTGCGGTAGTGCAAAAGTTCGGCGTCGGGTGCACGATCTACTTCGATCGTCTCTGTTTCGACTTTGTGGTGCTGAAGCTGATTTTTGAGCCATGCAAGTTTATGCTGCAATGAATCGTCGTAACTCATGTGCTGCATCTTGCAGCCGCCGCAGCGCAGAAAGTTTTCGCATTGGGGCTTAACACGGTCGGGTGAAACCGAGGCTAACGCCCATTCACCGTGCTCGTACCGAGCCTCGGCGAATTCTGCCGGCAGCTCGTCGCGGCGCGCGAGAATACCATGGGCGACTTTCGATTTTACCTTAGCCAACCGGGCGGCGAATCGTTCACCGGGCAATACGCCCCAGATAAAAAAAACATGGGGCTTAAATCTCTCTTTCATCGCCTCGTCGGCGAAATACGAGAGCCCGAGGCCCTCAGAGACAAAATGTTTGCATTCGAGCTCAACAAAGGCGCCGGGCTTGAGTCGGCGGATATTCATCTGGAAAGACGCCCTAATGCCGAAAATGCCGCATGCCCGTGAAAACGAGCACCATACCGTGCTCATCGGCCGCGGCAATGCTATCGCCGTCTTTAATCGAACCGCCGGGTTGCACTACCGCGCGCACGCCGATTTTCGCGCAGGTGTCGATACTGTCGCGGAATGGAAAAAAAGCCTCGGAAGCCATAACCGAGCCTTTGAGCGTGAGTTTCGCATCCTCGGCTTTTTTTTCGGCGATGCGAATGCTGTCGATGCGGCTCATCTGCCCTGCCCCGATGGCGAGCGTTCTGCCGCCTGCGGCAAAAACCACAGCATTCGATTTTACAAATTTCGCGACGCGGAATGCGAATTCGAGATCGGCGAGCGTCGCTGCGTCAGCAGCCTTTTTCGAAACGGTCTTTAGCTCGGCCTTTTCCCAAAGCTTCAGATCCTGATCTTGCAACAAAAAGCCGCCGGCGCCTGGCACCGAGCGCAGGTCTTTCACCGCAGCGGATGCCGCCTGGGCAAAGTCGGCGGTAATCAGCCGCAGGTTCTTTTTGGCTTTCAACAGCTCTAACGCTGCCGGCTCAAACTCGGGTGCAATGATGAGTTCAAAAAAGTGTGGCGCAAGTTTGTCTGCGGCGGCTTTTTCGAGTTTTCGGTTGAAGACGACGATGCCGCCGAAAAAACTTACCGGATCGCAGTCCATCGCCTGTTGCAGAATTTCGGCCTGATTGTCGCCGGTCGCAACGCCGCACGGATTGGTGTGTTTGAAAATGGCACAGACCGGCTTTTCAAAGTCGGCGGCGAGGCGTATCGCGATATCGAGATCAAGAATATTGTTAAAAGAAAGCTCTTTGCCGGCGAGCTGCTTCCAGACCTGCTGTGAACCCGGCTGCGTCAGGTACGAAGCGCTTTGGTGTGGATTTTCACCGTAACGCAGCGGCTGCGCCTCGGTCAGATTCAGAGTAAGACTCTTCTGATTGGCTCTGGCCGCCAGATATGAAGAAATCGCCGCATCGTATGCCGCTGTACGCTGGTAGGCTTCGAGCCGGCATTTTTCGCGAAAGGCAAGCGTCGTTGCGCCGTTGCCGGCTTCGAGGTTTTCGATGAAGGCCGGGTATTGCGCCGCCGAGACTAATACAGTTACCGAAGCCGCATTTTTCGCAGAAGAGCGAATCATTGCCGGCCCACCGATGTCAATATTCTCGACGGCTTCTTCGAAGCTCGTCTCTGGTTTGGCCGTAACGCTCTCAAAGGGATAAAGATTTACGACCACAAGATCGAAGAGTTTGATCTGGTGTTTATCCGCCGCCGCGAGATGTTCGGGCAGATCGCGGCGCGCGAGAAAACCGCCATGCACTTTGGGGTGTAACGTCTTCACGCGGCCATCCATCATTTCAGGAAAACCTGTGTAATCTTCGACTGCGGTTGCGGCAAAACCTTTGTCGATGAGAAACTTGAGCGTACCGCCAGTGGAGAAAAGTTCTACATTGCGTTTGGATAGCGCGCGCGCCAGCTCCTCGAGGCCGGTCTTGTCTGAGACAGAAATTAAGGCCCTGCGAATTGGAGTAGTATCAGCCATCGAAATCCTCGCCACGGGCGTTTTCGCCTGCCTTAGCAGGTAGCCCGTGGCCAACCAGAGAAAAAATCAAATCAGGAGCGTTTGCCCTTCGAAAACGTCTTTGCACGGGCCTGTCATGTAGACATGGTTGTCTTTTTCAGACCAGTAGATTTCGAGAATGCCGCCCTTGAGCTCGACCTTCGCCTTGCGCTTGATCTTGCCTGAGAGCACACCTGCAACTACAGCCGCAGATGCACCGGTACCCGAAGCGAGAGTCTCACCCACACCGCGTTCCCAGACGCGTTGTTTGATATGGTCTTCGTCGACCATCTGGATAAAATGCACGTTAGTGCGGTTAGGGAAGAGCGAGTAGTTCTCGATCATCGGGCC
>JAFLED010000021.1 GCA_017302045.1 Spirochaetota bacterium | reverse complement strand
GTACGATAGACTTTCCAGTCGTTGGCGTCTAAACCCCCGTTTGCTACGCTATCGCCGTCGAAATCGTGCATGAAACGAATCGTCGTCGAATTGTATGCTCCCAGCTGATTTGAAACGCCGCGTCGATAGCCGGGATTCGTTGCGATGCTCTGATCGAACGTGATAGAAATGTCGACATTGCCTGTCAGCGTCAGGGAACCCATCACCGTATTTCCGTTGTAGTCAGTGAGGCGATCAAAGGTAAATGTGATATCGCCGTTTTGTACGGCTCCGCTCATCCAGAACCGGTAAGTGTACGCGCTGATTTTTTCGATTCTAGCCACCGAGAGTGCGTCGCCGGGGCTCGTGAGAGAAACGTTATTCGGTTGTGGATTTTTTAGCTCTTCGGTGAAAGTGATATCGACGAAATCCAGCGTAGAAACAGTTTGTCCCGGTGACGGTGACGCGGTGTAAAATTGAGGCTTGGTTGTATCGGCTTTAAAACAACCCGATTTTTCATTCAGGCAGTTCGAGCCGAGATTCAGTTTAGAGCACGAAACGAAGATCAGGGCGCACGAAAAGGATGCGCCGAAAAACAACAGAGGTAACGCTGCGCGGGGCTTCATGGTCTTTCGGGATAACGTAAAGGGCATGCGCTGAGATAACTTCTTTTCTTATACTTGCCCGCATGGCATGCGGTGTCCAGTTTTTTTGCGGTGCGAACAAATAGGGTATGTCTGTACTACGGACAGATGGTAGACAGGGGTTGGTTATACTTTGACGATAAGTAGCAATGGACGATATCCCGGTCACTTGCGCTCAGAACCTGATCAAAATAGATAAAATCACCCAGGAAACCGTCAAAGTAGTCGGCCTGTGATTGTGTTACTCCCCAATAATAACGGCCAATATTCAAGAGACCACCGCCACAATTATAGCTGCCCGATTGAGTGGAGACGCTGCTGGCCGAGCTTCCGCCATTTTTGAACATATTTCCGACTCCCGTCGATCCGTTAAAATTGTAATCCATGCCAAACATCACCGTCTCTGAGGAATTATTAAATAACACAGAGCCCGTCAGGTTAAGAGCGTTTGTCTGCAGATCGAAAAGAGCAGGGCGGCTCGGACCATCGAGCAAATAGATCAGTTTTCCCGAATTCGAAGCTCCGTTCTGAAAAATACCATCGTTACCTGATTGGTTGATTTCGGTGAAAACAGAAAAAATACTCATCTGCTGGCTATTCAGCGCGGCAGAACATGCCGCGGTCAGTACCGTAAGCGAGGTGTCGATAAAACGCAATGCGGGTTTTCCATTAATACCCGCCGCGGTAAATACAGGTTGCTGGGATCCTGTTGCCTGCGCCAGATTTATGCCTGCTGGACTTGAATCTTTTAGTGCCGAGACACAATTGGATCCACCGGTGCACGTACCCACAGCATAGGTTGCAGCGTTGGGTTCAAGATGCAGCCTCAGGCTTGTCAGCGCATTTGTCACCTGCATCGGATGATACCCCGATAGAGCGCGGATTTCTGCGGCACTAAGGTTACGGCGATAGACGCGCATGTCGTCGACTTCGCCCTTGAAAAACTGCGCACCCGAATCTGTCGAACCCACAGAAAATTTGCTCGGTGCATTGATGGCATTGGGAGTGCAAGATGCGCCTAAAGGTATGGAGGCACCGTTGACATACAACGACCAGCTTCCCGAGCGCACGAGCGCGAGGTGGGTCCAGGCATTTGTCGGTAGATAGTACGGGGTTGTAGGGGTGGTAAAGGTCACACCGCCGCAGAGAATCAATAAACGATCGCTCGCAGAGTTATCGAGGTACAGGGTAAATCCCTGCGAGCCGGTATTGCCGTTATTGATGATAATCTGCGGAGAACCCGTCGTGCCCTGCCATCTCACCCCACCAGCCATGGTGACATTGTCGGTGCTGGTTGTTGCGGTGCCGCTGGCGACGATATTGTTCGTTGAGCCATTCAAGGAGTAGGATTGATTTGCTGCGGAGAAACGATCGCTCGAATGCGTGGCACTTACCGTGCCGGTGTTGCCCCAACCCGAAACGTCAATGGCACTGCCACCTGCGGCACTGTCAACCATGTCATAGCGTGCGGCAAGCCCCGCAGGTACCTGTGCGGCAAGTTGGCGCACCTGTGCCTGACTAATCGCGTTATTATAAACGCGCACGTCATCGATTTTTCCTTTAAAAGCGTAAGCGATGTTAGGTTGTATGCCGATGAAAGTGCCTGTGAAGCCGACGGCGGTATTGTTGATGCTACCCTGAGTACCTAAAAGTGCACCATTCACGTACATCAACAACTGGCTACCATTATATGCCGCGCAAATGTGTGTCCAGCTATTCAGCGGAACTGTGTAGTTAAAGCCAGCCAAGGTACCGCCCGAATGATAAATGACCTGAGGATTACCTGAGTAATGGCCAATAGAAATATTGGAACGTGTCGCCGCGTCGTATTCTGCGATGATGAAGCTCGTGTTGGTTCCCGGGTAAGCCTCGGGACTGATCCAGGCGCAGATCGACCGGGGTTGATCGTTTACGGGAATTCCCGTGGTCGACGCGTTTGTTAACCGCTGACTAGCGCCGTCGAACCTGTATGCCGAACTGCCATCGCCGTCTTTATCCATGGCTGCTGTTGCACCATTGACATTGGTTAAATTAAGGCCCAGCGGCCCTCTGTCATTTAAAGACGGTGTTGCTCCGAATGCATCGAAAGTGTAGTGGTTGAGCAAACCCGTCGCAGCCGTATTAAAAGACGGCCCGACCAGAGTTGAGTCGGCGTCTTGCGCAAGTTCGGCAATTTCCGCTTCGTTTAATACCCGATCATAAATGCGGGCATCTGCCAGAAAGCCGTCGAAATAGGTATCGCCACCAACCATCGGGCCGCCCAGCGTAACGTTCGAACCCGTTGTCGTATTCAGCGCATTCGCGGGGCTCTGCCTGCCGAGGTTATAGCCGTTGACATAGATATTTATCCACTGTGTACCTATGTTCTGGAACGTCATACAAAGGTGCGACCAGTTCGTAGTAGAAAGAGTAAACGGATAATCCAGAGTTTCAGCGAGACTGCGAAAAGTCAGGTATTCCTGTCCGCCATTGTTACGCATCCCCAGAAGACGCATCGTGTAGCTGAGTGTACCACCGTATTCGAATATATTGATATTTTGCCCCACGCTGGGTAAGGCGTTGGGCCTCACCCAGACACACATCGTTGAGGATGCTGTGCCCAAGGGTAAATTTGTAAAGTTCGTCGATCTGAAAAGATGGCTTGAGACGGTGGTGAGTCGGTAAGAACCGTTTGTTTCGTTATATCTTCCCTGAGCTCCGACGGGGCTATTCTGCGCAGTGAGCGGAAAATTGCCCGTCACGTCGCTCGAATAATCTTCGACTGTGGCACGCAGCGCCCAATGCCGCACAAGGCCCTGATCGGCAATGCGGAAAATCCGGCTACCGTTGTAACTACCCACCCATAGCCGTGAACCATCGGAGACAATACCGACAGGCCCGTTAAATGTGGCACTCGGACCAACACCCGCGGTGTCGGCTACGCTGCCATTGCCAGCAATCGTAGTCACCCTATTTTTGACGAGATCGACCTTGCGGATCGTGTTGCCACTGTATTCGCTGACATAAAGATTGCGGCCATCGCTCGTGAGATTGTCGGGATTATGAAATGCCGCCGAAGCCGAGGGTCCGTCGACGCTGGCGGCCACACCTGTACCCGCCACTGTTGCCACAGCGTACGGAGCCGTCAGGCTCACCGAGCGGATTCTATGCCCATTGAAATCGGCAACGTACAGGTAATTGCCAGCAACAGTTACACCCGTTGCGTTATTGAATGCAGCTGACGTGCCTGTTGTATTGTCTGTTGTGGCATTGCTGCCATCACCCGCGATGGTATCTACCTGACCTGTGGCGAGATTCATTCTGCGGACGCGTGAATTGCCATACTCGCTGATGTAGAGATTACCGTTGTGGTAGGCCATGCCATTGATGCCTGAAAACACCGATTGGCGACCGACGCCATCTTTGCACAATGCCTGCACCGTGCCTGGGCAGGTGGTTCCGCCTGCGACCGAACCATCGCCCGCGATGGTAGTGACGTTACCCGACGCGATTTCGATTTTGCGGATCGCCCCCACCGCTGCCCGCGACGATTGTGGCATTGCAGCGGTACAAATGATAATACAGTGGCACGGCTGGCCGTGCGGTCAGCGAGCCGGCGCTCATGTAGCCCGCGACGCATGTCACGTTCAATGTGATATCGCCGTTAGCGGCGCCGTATTGATTTTGAATAAAAGCGCATTGCTGGTTTTCCGGTTGGCCTGTAATGGTAACCGAATAAGAGGCGCCTGCAGTCAATATGCTCGGGAAAGTCTGGGTGCCATTGTTCGTGAAAGAAAGCGTATCCGTGCCTAATTGCACTAGAAAGGGGTTTGTGCTCGCCGTTTTTCCCGCAACAGTGACATTGAACAGAGTACGTGTGGCAATCTCGTTGTAATACGGGGTACCTCCCGCTGCCGGATTTCCCGCAGCGTCGACAGGCTGAATGCGCAGATAGTATTTTTGCGTATCGGGCATAGCGATGTTTGCGGGCGAAGAGGTCGCAGTGTAATCGGGCGAATTTGGATAACCCGAGTAGGTACCAGACGTGAGTGAACGGTATATGCGGTAAAACGCGACTCCCGAGCCGCCGGTGTCCGTGGCGGCGTTCCATGAAAGGGTGAACGTCGTCGCGTTCACCGATGCGATTGAAGGAGTTACGTCGGGGGCTGCAATGACTGGTGCCGTATTATCGCGCGTAACCGTTACACTCGCCGATTGGTATGTCGACTGATTGCTATAATTAAACACACATAAACGAATAGGGTATTGTGTGTTATTTGTTGGTAACATAGCCGTTGTCAGTGTCGACGTAATATTCGTGCCGACGGCCGGTGTTGTGCCCGTCAAAACCGAGTTTCCGGGGTCACCCGCATGGTTGCAATTTGCCACGCGCCGCACATAATATGTTAAACCTGCGCGGCTTGAGTTCCAGACAATATCCGCAGTCGCAAATGCCCCGGGGGCAGAGCTGACAGCAATTTGGTTTTGTGAGACGAAGTTTACAAGCGGTAAGGTCGCGTCGATCGTGTACTGGGCACTCTGAACGGCAGACTGGTTGCCTGCTTTGTCGATGCATTGGAATTTGACGACAGTTGCCGATTGGTCTGGCGGTGAAAAGGGACCGGTTTGCTGCGTGCCATTGGTTATATCGCCCGTGGTCGCATTGAAGGTCGGGTCTGCAGGTGCTGTCGGCGCCACAGCGCCAACCTGCGTTGTATAGGTGTAAGCAACCTTATCCGGGTTTGTATCCGAACAATTAAACGTTAGGCCTTGAAGTGCACCATAGACCCCTGTTGGTACATTTGGTGCAATAGTCGGCGCGGTATCATCGCGGGTGATCTGCAGATATGCCGTACCCCAAACGCTTGCTACCGTACCCTGGACGCAGATTCGAACTTCATTCGACCCGACCGCAAATGTACTGGCCGCAATCACGTATGGTGTATTGGGCCCGTTTGGCGTGGCGTTTGTAGAAAACGGGCCGACTCCGATAAGGGAAGCTCCGCCACCAGCGGGTGAACACAGCGTGATCCCGCTGGCAATGCGATATTGGTGGTTGGCCTGGTCTGAAGTAAAGTCAAGCGTCGTTGAGCCAAAACCACTGGTGTTGGATACAAAGGAACGGAAATTTGCGTTTGAACTTAAAGTTACGCCTGGTAAGGTGCTATCAATCGTGAAAGCGAGATTTGAGGTCAGGGGACTCTGGTTTCCTGCTATATCAATACAACGAAAGGAAACTTTCCAATAGGTGGGATCACCAATGTTTGCCAAGGTGATCGCACCTGCGTACGGATTACCCGTCGATACGTTGCCAATTGAATCAAAAGTAGGCGTCGGCGGATTCGCGGGGGCGCTGCCCTGTAGCGATGCGCTCGTGTAAGCGATTTTAGAATTGTACCCTGTACAAGCAACATTGAGAGATTGCTGGTTTTGATAAGCATCTGCTGCTGGTGAATAACTTGTAGTGATTGGTCCGTTGAAATGATAAATGGGTGTCGACCATATCGCTGTGGCAGATGGGTTCACCTGATTTTTCACGCATACCACGATACGGTTCTGTTGCGCGGGAAAATCGAGACGCGGAATGTTGGTGAAGGTTACCGGTGAGCCGGCCGCAAGGAAAGTGCCATTAGGGGTTCCCACGCTCGGCTGAGGGTCGGTTCCCACACATTGTGCAGCACCGCTGGTTATCCGCACTTCATAGCTATTATTATTCGTAATATCTGCCGTGTAATTATGCGAGAATGAAAGAGTAATAGTCGTATAACCCGCGCTACTGACACCGAGGTGATCTATGTTCGCGCTAATGACAAAGGAAGAACTGCCATCGAGTGCAACGGGCATTGCCAGCGTATTCATGGGATTGTCCGCATAATCGGTAAGTTTGGAATAGTTTAGGGTAAATGGGCCGTTGCCGACTTGTCCCGCTGCATAGATGCGGTATTTGTAATCGCTTAGACGAAGTACCGATGTGACGATCAGGTCTCCCTGGTTGTTATTATCAAATTTATAATTCGCTCCAATGTCGGCACCTTTGGGCTCTTCGGAAAAAATCACATCGACATAAGAAAGACTGCTAATTTTATTATTGGCATCGGGCGGTGGCTCGGTGACGTAGCTAATCACCTTTGGTGCCGTCTTATCTGGCTTGAAGCAACCAGAAGACGCATTCAAACAATTGGAATCTTTATCGAGCTTGAGGCCTGAGCACGCGACGAGCGCCAGAGCATGGCCTAATAAAGCAGCGTTCGACCAAATCTTCATGAATCATTTTCCCGCTTCTTTATATGTGGGTTTAATTTCTACAAGGTGTCGAGTTTTTTAGGAAATTGCCAGAGGGATGAATTGCCTATCTACTGTTCGACGCAGTAAAGACGCCTTGCTACTGTGCAGGCGGCGGTTTCAAAGCCATTATAGAGCACGCCCGCGGGCGTCGTCGTCTGTGCCGCAGCCGATGAATTGCCATAGACGCCGTTGTAAGGACCCGCAGAGCTCATCCAGCCGATGTTTGTGCCAGAACTGCCGCACTGACCAGGGCCACCGTCGATTGTCCATTCGCCACCGACACCGAAATTAATTCCTGTCCACACCTGGAACGAAGTAGTATGAATTGCATTCGTAAAATTGTTCGTGGAAAAATCGAATATCCCGTTGTAGTTCGCGGTGAATACAGGCAGACCGTCGAGGGCGCGCAGGTATGTTGTATTCGGCCGCAGAACCCAATCGATACCCTCGCTGATTCCGGTAGTTGTACCGCCACAATACGAGGTAGTGCAGGCTCTGCGCAGTGTATTAGAACCAGAATCGGTTAACATCGCCTTGAAATTTCCGGCCCCGCCCGGTTTATTTGCATCGCCGCTGTTGCACTTCGCATCTGCACCACTAATGCCTGCAAGATTACCGTTGTACGCGCTGTTTGTTACGTAAATTTTCTTATTCGGTTGCTGCACCAGCGCCTGGATTTCCGCCGTGCTCAGCGCGCGGTTGTAGATGCGAATGTCGTCGAGATCGCCGGGAAAGCGATAATTCCCTGAGAAAGAGCCAACCTCGATAGGGCCGGCTTGCGTATTCCACGTCGCTGCAGATACCGTTGTGCCAGCGCTCGGGCCGTTTGTATCCAAAAGACCGCCATTGAGATAAAGCTGTGCATTCAACGCATTGACGACCATACAGACATGATGCCATGTATTCTGGTGGATGTACCCCGCCGGCGAACAGGGGGCACCGTAAGCGCAGCCGAGCGTTGACGGTGCATTGGTATCCATACTATTAAAACCAATTTGCGACGCTTGGTTGATCGAACTGTTACCGTAAGCAACGCCGATTCTCACTCCCGCGATGGCTTGGTCTGCCCGCCCCCAGAAGCACATTGTTCTGTTCGCATTGCCGGTACTCAACGGTAAAGTTACGGAGCTATTGAACATCGAATTGCTCACACCGTTAAAATGATATGCCTTTGCCGCTGCACCGAAACGGTCAGCGCTCGGTGTCGCGCCCGAATTGGTCAGGTTGTTGCCATAGCCACTGACGTCATTCGTGTCGCCGTCAAAATCGTAACGTGCGACCAGGCCAGAGGGTATCTGCGTTGCCAGTTGCCTGATTTCTGCGGGCGTCAATACCTTGTTATAAATGCGGGCGTCGTCGATGTTGCCATTCAGTCGCAATGCTGGGTTTCCATCGGGAGAAGATCCAAATGTCAAAGTCGAGGTAGCATCGTTGACCGTGTTTACTGTTCCGATGGTTCCCGTATCAGACCCAATGGATTTTCCGTTTATGAACATTTCGACGGTGCTGCCCGAGAGAGTTCCGCAGACATGCTGCCAGGTATTCAGCTGCGTCTGATAATTGAAAACCACATTCGGGCCACCCCAGTTGAAAAACTGGATTTGGTTCGCGTTTAAAACGCTGATGCCGAAACCCTGCAGATTGGGAGCCGCACCCCGACCATGGGCAATCAGTACGTCGTTATTGGGAAAGACCGGCGGATTATACCAGATACATAGAGTTCTGGGTGCGCTCCCCCAGGGCGTGCCAGCACTGCCACCAGACGATGCCGTAAGATTATTATTACCGTCGAGATAGCATGATCCGGCTGCATCCCCGTCTTTGCCGGCAGGGCTGCTACAGGAAGGGATTAAACTGCTGCTGACCGGAGAGGAACCCGTCATATTTGCGCCCCCGGCTGTGCCGCCCGTAAATTGATAGATGACCATTGCTTCGGTCGGGCCCGTATTGAACGAATTGCCGACCTGAGTTGGGCTCGCATCCTGAGCCAGTTCATTGATCTCGGCATCGCTGAGTACCCTGCCATAAAGGCGAACCGCAGCCATCGCACCACTAAATACGTTTGCGTTATTGGAATCTGAACCCAGGCGAAGTGGAAGTGTGTTCGTCGGCGTCGATGCCGAGGTGCCAAAGACCTGCTCGGCGTCCAAATGACCATTGATATAGAGGCGTGCGCGTTTTTCCAGTTGCGAGTAGGTTGCGAGCAGATGCACCCAGCTACCCGTTGTCGTTACCGCATTGGACATAATCTCCGTCGATGCACTCACGCCATGAATGAGTCTGTACCGATTAGAAACAATATCGAGCACGTAGCCGTTGGCGGAACCGGCAGTTGCTTTATCGACGATGCGTTGGTTCGCGGTGCTGTTGGTGTTAATCCATGCACTAATGGTGTAGCTGCTCGTCAGATTAAACTGGTTTTGATGCGGTGTGGAGAACCAGGTCGAGCCACCGTCGAAACGATAGGCGCCATTGGCTTCACCATAACGGCCTAAAACGAGCGTGTGGCTGCCTGTCTGCGTCATGTCAAACGATCCGTTAAAACCGTCGCTGCTATAATCGGAGACCTGCCCATTCAGCGGCCAATAACCCACATTGTTTTGGTCGCCGATGCGCATTACACTCGAACCGGCGTTATGGTTACTCAGGAAAATCCGTTTGCCATCCGTTGTGATACCCACCGGGTTTTGAATTTTCGCAGCTGGCCCCGAGCCAAGAGAAAACGCCGCGGAACCGTCGCCTAAAAGAGTAATGACTCTTCCTGTAGACAGTTTTGCCTTCTTCATCCGGTTACCGCCGTATTCGGCAAAGTAGAGGTTGTCGACGCCGTCATAGACGAGGTCATGCGGCTGATTCAAGAGCGCGCCGGTGCCATTGCCGTCTTGCATGCCCGAAGTGCCCGAACTTCCGAAGGCGACTGTTGCAGATCCTCCGGATTTTGGAGCACGGTAAATGGCATGCGTACCCCAGGTTGTGAAGTACAGCTCCGTACCAACAATTTCAATGCCCAAAGGATAGTTAGCGAGAGGCCCTACAATGTCGCTGATCGTACCCGAAGAGAGATCGATGCGGCGAATTGTCATCGCGCCGCCGCTGCATACATAAAGATAATTGCCCTCAATGGCGAGCCCATAGGGCGTTGTAATCGTATTCGTAACCAGAGTTGGCGTGCCACCGGCAACCGGGACTTTGTAAACGCCATTATCTGGTGTCGTTACGCTGAAATAGATATTTGTACCGTCTGTGGTTACTCCGCGCACGGGCGCTGTCAAACCCGTTACATGTGTGGCGACGGAACCGGAAGAGGCGGGCACTTTGAACAGGCAGTACTGATTGCCGGGAGTGCCTCCGTCGCAATCGGCATAATTACCGTAAAAGATATAACCGCCGGCATAGATCAGCGATGTGGGATTGGTTTGCGATGAAGCCAACGCTGTGCTGACCCCACGGTAGAGCATGTAGCTGACATTGGAAGCCTTTGTCTGCTGAAATCTGCCCGCGACCATTTGCCCGGTTGTGCAAAGAACATTTAAAGTTACATCGGCTGTCAGCGTTCCGAATTGCTTTTCCTGGATTGCGCAAATCTGACCAGTGGGTTGCTGCGTGACTGAAAAATTATACGTGTCGCCGACCCCGAGCGTACCACTCCAGATGGTTCCGGGCGCAGGAACGTTCGCTAAATAAAGTGGTGATGTGGTAATTCCATCGGAAAGTCGCATTGATCCACTGAGACCGCTTATGATTATGCGAATTGTAGGTTTAGACGCAAGTTCAGCGGTCGTTACCTTGGTTTCATTTCCAGCAGAGTCCACAGCCCCTGCAATAAAGTAATACGTATTCAGAGGATTCAGCCCCGTCGCGGTGAGTGAGGTAGCGGGCGCAGGTATAATGTAAACCTGTGCTGATGAGTAATCGCCTGCCGTTTGTGTCTGGTAGACGCGATAAAAGGCTACACCTGTGCCCGCTCCGTCGGTTGCCGCTGGCCAGTCGACCTTGCTGCTGCCTGTAGCCGGTGTGCTGATAGCCGTTAACCCGCCAAACGTCGGTGCTATATTATCGCGCGTGATATTGACTGATGCAGTTTGGTACCCAGGCTGGCCAATCAGGTTATAGACACAGATTCTCACGGGATACTGAGTATGGTTTAAAGGAAACAGTGCGTTACCCAGATTGCTGACATTGTTGGTTCCGACCGTTGCCGTTGTGCCCGTCAGTATAGTATTTCCCGGGTCACCCGCGTGATTACAATCAAGAACCCTGCGAATGCGATAGGTCAAACCAGCTCTGCTCGCAGTCCAGGTTAAATCGACATCATTGTAAGCACCCACAGCAGAACTTGTTGCTGTTCGGTTTGCGCTGACAAATTGTACAGACGGCAGCGATGCATCAATGCGAAACTGCTGTTGACCTACTGATGATTGATTGCCTGCTTTGTCGAGGCACCGGTATTTGATGATCGTCGTTGAAGCATCGGGAGTAATATACGGGCCTGTCATTTCCTGCCCCACGGTAATTGCACCCGAAGTAAAAGTGGGGTCTGCAGGCGCTGTCGGTGCGGTAGAACCCAGCTGCGTGGCGACAGTGTAAGCGACTTTGTCAATCAGGCCTGGTATGGTACCCTGACAGGTTACAGAAAATGCCTGCGTTGCTCCGTAATCACCACCTAGTACGGATGGTGTTGCAGTGAGCGGCCCGTTATCCCGTGTGATTTGCAAGTAAGCTGTACCCCAAGTCGTCGCGACTGGCCCTTGCACACAGATGCGAACATTATTTAACCCGTTGTTGAATAAACTTGCATTAATTACCTGTGGTGAATTCGCGCCATTTGCAACGCTGTTTGTAGTAAACGGACCTACACCGATAAGCGATGCGGATAACGGTGGCACGGCAGAATCGGGCGCGCCATTGGGTGAACACAAAGCGTCGCCTTTGACGATTCGAAAAGTCTTGTTTGCCTGATCTGATGTAAAATTCAGCGTGGTGGTGTTATAGGCCCCGCCTGCAGTCGAAACATAGGCATGATAATTCGCATCAAGATTCACATTCACGGCTGGAATCGTGTTGTCCACGGTTAGCACAACCATTTGGGAACTGATCTCCTTATTTCCGGACTTATCCATGCAACGCCAGCGAATCTTTGTCACCGTCGGATTTGTGTCATTTATAACGGGTATCGGGCTTGCGTAGAGTGCTCC
Source organism: Spirochaetota bacterium (assembly GCA_017302045.1). GTDB lineage: Bacteria > Spirochaetota > Leptospiria > Turneriellales > Turneriellaceae > Turneriella. The sequence goes on along the minus strand of JAFLED010000021.1, from coordinate 11,986 downwards.
CGCGCTGCGGACACCACTCGTGAAATCAGGATCTACGGGGTCTGTTGGTGGTGTGCTCGAACCCGGATTCACTGCAGTGCTGTAAGCGATCTGATCTTTGTTATTGGCGCAGCTTAGGGTGACGGAGAAGGGATCTCGATATGTATCGGTAACCGCGCTGGCGATGCTCACCGTAGGCGGCACGTCATCGCGTATGAGGGGCCAAAACGCCACACCAGTCGCGGCTGGATTGTTTGTATTGCTAATGCAGACGATGACCTGATCATTTGCTGTCTGGAATGTGGTAGCCGGTACATTCGAAATAAGGACATCCTGATTCGCTGCCAGGTTTGACCCTGAGCCAAGGGAGCTGAAAACCCCTGTCGGCGGACATGAGACTCCGCCATCGGTACGATAAACAGTGTAAGAATTAGCGTTGTCGATGGTAAATTGATGCGAGAACCTGATATCGACGCTGCCGTGGGCGCCATTGCCGTTATTGCTGACGCCCGCTACTTCGAGGCTGGTCGCATTTCGAAAAACCTTCAGTGAAATACCGACACTCGCTGAACCTTCATAATCCACATATTTGGTCCCGGCTATGGTATTGCCATTATAATCTGTGATATTGCCGAAATGTACTCGAATTGTGCCGGTCGTAACAGACCCGCGTAGGTTTATACGATACGTATACGGACCTATCTTTTGTCCCGAAGATATTTCGAGATTGACGCCGCCGTTGACTGAGGAGCCAATGTTCGGGCTTTTATCGATCGTATAAGCGTCGATACTCTCACCATTCTTCACTTCTTCACTGAATGTCAGGTCGATGTATGGGAGTACCGTATACCTGTCAGTCGGCGCATTACTGGGGCTAGTGCTGACAAAACTGGGTGCCGTTGTATCTGCCTTGAAGCAGCTGGACTTATCGTTCAGGCAGTTCTTGTCTCTATCCAATTTAAGGAAGGAACAAGCCGCAAAAAGCCCGTGAATAAGAAGGCTTGAAATAAGAATTTTTGCCATGCGCGTCATGATAGATATGCGGCTCTTGGAACTATGATAATAAAACGCGGGAGCGAAGAGATAGGTAACATCCCGCTCTTTAGCTTACCCCGAACTTTGCGAGTGTCCGGCATTTTTGGGCCTAAAAGGCAAAGTCCATGCGGATCGAGAGGGGAGCCCGGTCGCCCGTAATGCGTATGTTCGATCCGAAAAGGCTGTCCCGCTCTTTTGCACCGGCTGCGGTAGCGCTTTTGCCGATTTCGGTATAACTGCCTTCGAAAAACCACGCATCGAAGAGATGCCAGAGATAGATACCGAAGGTGATACTGGCGCTGATGAGGGTAATTTGATACCACTGGTTCGCCGCGTTCTCGAGGCGTGAGAATTCCGCCTGCGCAGCGCTCGGGTCTTTGATGCCGAATTCGCCTTGCGGGGTTTTAACGTGATCGGGTTGGTAGCTTTCGTAAGCGCGTTTCGACGACTGCAGCATGATGAGCGAAAACAGAGAGAATGCCGCACCCGTGCCGATCACGCCACCATAGATGTATCCCCAGGTCTTACGCTGCTTGTAATACTGACCCCAGCCGGGCAGTACGGCCGAGCGCCACAACGCGCCGCGGTCCGAGGGAAAGAACAGGTCTTTGATGCGGCTGCCGAGGGTTTCGGAAACATCTTGCACATCTTCAAACATCTGGCTTGAGAAGGGTACTGTGACGTTTTTCTCGGCGATGATCTCTTTATCGACGACCGAAAGAATCTTGCCACTAATCTGTACATTCTCTTCGGTGGTCACGAATTTTCCGAAGATGATACCATCGACTTTCAGAGCGTAACCCATCGCCTGTAATTTTTCTGTGTTATAGAAGTCTTCGGGTTTAAAATTTTTCTGCGCGGCATAATCGCGCCAAACCTTGTTCGGTATGCGCGTGTAGTTATATTTATTTTTCGTGAGCTCGAAAATCGATTCCCCGATGGAGTCGACCATCCACTTGGCGTTGGCGTTATTCGACTCGTTATAAAAATCGATGAAGATGAGTTTTTTGACGGCGGGGCCGGCGAGGGGGGTGGTCTTTTCTGCTTCGATAACAATCGGCTTGTCGCTTTTGAATGTTTTGTTTTCTGCCTTATCTGTTTTTTCGGCAGACCGGGTGTCGGTTTTCACGTCTTTCGCGCCCGGGTTTGTTTCTGTCTTGATTTCTTTTGCTGCGGGCGCAGTGGTCTTTGCGCCGACCGTTGGATTCCCCGCTGCCTTTGTATCTTGCGCGAAAGCGGAATAGGCCAGGCCGACCGATGCGATCATGGCGCAGAGGGGATAAGTCAGCCCGCGAAACATAATAAGTCAGACGCCTGCCGCCTCAGATACGGCCCGTAAAGTAATAGATTTTTCCAAGAACGTGAACGTTCGTTCGCCTTTATTTTGGCCCACGAACTATCTTGCTGCCAATAGTACATGGTCGGTGCAACACTCCGGGTGTTGTAGCGGCATTGTCTCTATTAAAGCGTGAGGGAGAACTTCAATAATGCGAAAATTGTTGATCGCATTTCTTATCGCCGCAGCACCTGCGGCAGTTTCAGCAGCGGCCGCGAAAACCACATACCCGGTGGTCTTCGCACACGGCATGGCGGGTTTTGACGACATCTTAGGTTACTCCTATTGGGGCGACGACTACGGTGTTTTCGTCGGCGATCCTTGCGATGAGTTTCTCGAGGTTACCTGTAACGGTAACATCAGCAGCTCGCAAAAGGCTTACCAGACGGCAACATACGCGTTTCAGTCTTCTGAAGTGCGCGGCCTCGACATCGCTAACCAGATCGAATCGTACATGACTTCGCAGGGCGTGAGTTATATCAACCTTGTAGGCCATTCGCAGGGCGGTATGGATATCCGCAAGGCGGCGAAAGTTCTCTACCAACGCAAAGGCCGTCAGGTGGTGAAGGTACTGATTTCGGTTTCTTCTCCCCACCGCGGATCTCCCGTCGCGAAGTACATTCTCGATCTGAAGCCGGGTGTAACGAGCGTTGTTGCAGCTCTCGCAACGATTTACGGTAACACGATCTACCGCAGCGGCAGCGATGCATTTGCCGGTGCAAAACAACTCGTGTATAACGATTACAGCGCAACCGACGGATTATCTACCGGTGCAAAACTGTTCAACACGAATAACCCCGTGAGCGCGGCGTATGCCGCGTATTACGGTTCGTTTGTAACGGCGCAGACCGGCGTTTCGGTGAACCCTGCGCTCTTTCTGTTACGTAACGGTTTCATCAATATCGACGGTAACGGTTATTGCGTCGACGACTGCGATAACGACGGCGCTGGCGGCAAAGGCAACGGTACAGCCACCGACCTCGACGACGATGGTCTCGTCGGTATTAACTCGCAGCAGATGGGTTATCGCCTGAAGCATAACGAATGCCTGCTCTGCCTCGACTATATTACGCAAGACTCTACGACGGGTTATGTGGGCGACCTCAACAACCCGACTTCGATTCAGATGACTTCTTCATCGAGCATCATCAATCAAGATCACCTCGATGTGGTGGGTGTTCCACCCGACACATTCGACGAGATGGAGTTCTATGCCGCGGTGATTGATTTTATCGCAGCGAAAGACTGATCTCGATACGCCGCGCTGGTGGTCGAGTGACTCTCACCGAAAGGTGAGAGTTTTATCGAGACCCCGCGCGGCACTCGATCACCACACCCCCTGTGAAGAATAAGAGTATTTGGTTTGGTATCGTTGGTGGCCTGTTCGTAGGGCTCCTTATTTTTTATTTCATCGGTCGCGATTCGGACGCTATCCGCCAACTCAAGAATTTGCAGGCGCACCCGCGCCCTATACGCTCTTACCAGGAATCCGCGGTAGAGAAAATTCAATACGAACTCACCGAGACGGGCCAGAAACGCATCGTCGGCGAACTGACCTTCGAGCAGAAACTCGCTCTCATCCGCGAAAAATGGGGAAAAAATATCCACCGCAGCTACATCCAGATCAAGATGATCGAAGACCTGATGCGGCTGTGCCAGAAAGAGCAGCCGAACGACTGGGTCGCCTGCGTGAATGAACTTGCCGGCGCGGCGTTCCCAAAACTTGCGAATAAACTTTTCGACCAGCTCTCGTCGCTGGTTAAATACAACGACTGGCTGACGCGTAACAAAGACCGGCTCGACAAGATGAGCCGCGCCGACCGGCAAAAAGCGCTCGCCGAGGCGCGCACTTCGCTTTTCGGCGATGAAAACGCGAAAGATATTTTTGCGGCCGAGATCAAGGCCACGACGATGCAAAATGCGCTCGAAGAAATCCGCGACGCGAAGGGAAAAGACATCAACGCGAAGCTGAGTTATTTTAAGAATGTTCTGAACGAAACTTATGGCGCCGAAGCGAAAGCGTATCTCGAACGCCACCAGCAGGAAATCACGAATTCCCTTTTGCAATCGGTGCAGGCAGACCTCAAAGGTATGTCTCCCACCCAGCAGCGCCATGCGCTAAGAACCGTACGCAGCGAAATGGGCATGGACAACGCGGCGCTCGAACGCTGGGAGAGCCTCGATCGCGAACGCGAAACCCGCTGGGCGCAGGGCAAAACCTACCTCACCGAACGGCAGAAGGTTGCGGGCGACCCTGCGGCGCTGAACGAGCTGCGCAAAAAATATTTCGGGGCCGAAGCCGAGACCATCGCGCAAGAAGAGACCGAAGGTTATTACCGCTACGCAGGCGAGCAGCGCATCGGCGTCGAATAGAGCCATTTTTACAATATTTCGTTATATTGTGCGTCTGTACAGTATGCGTTTTCTCAGTTGGATATCCCCGTTTCTCGTGCTTCTGGCCGCGTGCGGTAATTTTTCAGGCACGGTCAAGACAGGCAAACCTGCGCCGCAGCTTGTCGAGGCCCCGGATAAAATCGAGTTTTATTGGGTCGGGCACGCGACGGTGCTCATGCGCATCTACGATAAATGGATTATCACCGACCCGAATTTTTCGCCACGCACCGGAACTGTCGTGAAACGGCTCAGCGAACCGGGCATCGAGGTTGCCTCGTTGAAACCGGTCGATGCGATTGTCATTTCGCATAACCATTTCGATCATCTCGACGCGCCCTCTCTGAAGTTGCTCGCGGGGTCGCGGCATCTGTTTGCGCCGAAGAGCGGCTTTGCCTATATTCCCGACGAAGTTGCCGCAAACCTGCACCGCGTTGAAACCGGGTATGCAAGCGAAGAGGCGGGCGTCAGAATCACCTCAGTTCCCGTCGCGCATTTCGGCGGTCGCCTGTTGGTCGATAACCTGTGGGATGGCGAGCCGTACACCGGCTATATCATCGAATACAAGGGCGTTACCGTATTCTTCGCAGGCGATACGGGTTACGATGCGAAATATTTCCGCGATCTGAAACAAAAATACAAGATCGATGTCGCGTTGATCCCCGTGGGGCCGGCAGGCGGGTTTACCAGCGGCGGTATCGGCAACGCCGTCCACGTTAATCCGTACGGGGCGCTACAAATCTACCGCGATTGCGGCGCGCGTTATATGATACCGATTCACCATAGCACGTTTTACCGCCGCGGCGGCCGCGAGATGGAGATGATTAAAGACGCGATTGCGATCTCGGGGCGCAGCGACTATATGCTGCTCTTAGAGGCCGGCGACGGGGTGGAATTTAAGCAAACAAAGACGGGTCTTGCTTTACAAAATTTAAACAGGGCGCCGATTCTCGAAGGCCAAACACCCGCCCAAACCCTTCCCTGATAGGGAGGGGGCCAAACGTGTTTTTTTAAACCTTATAATACGCGTCCATGTAGGTTTTCAGCAGATCGCCGACGACACTGCGCACGGGTAGCGATGCAGCCATACCGTAGATGGGGGCTGAGCTGCCTTTCTCCGATGGATTTGCCTTAACGTATGCGACCGCTGTCTTGAGATCTTCGATGAATCTTTCAGGGACGCCGGGTTCAGCATGCCGCAGTGTCAGGGCGATGTGCACGCATGCCGGCCGGTGCAGGCCGTTCAGCGAATAACCTTTATGCGTCATCTGTTCCATGACCTTGTAGATGTCGATGGTGTCGGATGCAAAAGCGATGACATAGAGCGGGTCGCCGAGAAGTTTCAGTTCAGGAATTTTCTGGATTTCGGCCTTTACATAGTCCGCGGCTTTGAGAATTTTCTTTGCCGCTTCGAGATAACCTTTTTCGCCGATAGAAACGAGCGCGGCCCAGCACGCTGCCGAGAGACCGCCGGCGCGCGACCCCGCGAAGGTCGGCGAGAAGTACATGCCGCCCGGCCAGTTGGTTGACGTGAAGAACTGGTGATGGCGAATCTTCGCGTTGCGGTAAAGAATGACCGAGGTGCCTTTGGCCGCGTAGCCGTACTTGTGCGTGTCTACCGAGATCGATGTCACACCCGGCAATGAGAAATCGAATTTCGGCACATTGTAGCCGAGCTTTTTTGCCCAAGGCAGAATATACCCGCCGAGGCAGGCATCGGTGTGAAACGGGATATTTTTCTGCAGGGCTAAATTCGACATCTCTTCTATGGGGTCGACGATACCGTGGGGAAAAGCCGGAGCAGAGCCGATTACAACCACCGTGTTATGGTTAATCGCTTTTCTGACCTCGTTCATGTCGGCACGGAACGTTCCGTCGAATGGCACGAGGCGCATCTTGATTTTGAAATACTGCGCCGCTTTGTGGAATGCCACATGCGCCGTTGTCGGCAACACCATTTCGGGGTTGCGTACACCGCGTTGTTCGAAAGCCATGTCGCGGTAGGTTTTCATGGCAAGCAAAATGCTCTCTGTGCCGCCCGAAGAGACTGAACCACAGATACCTTCGCGCACACTCTCGGGCGCGCCTTCGGAAAGCATGCCCGCCGTCATCGAAATGATTTCTGCCTCGAATTTGCTCGCGCTGGGCCAAAGATCGGTGTGCAGGGGATTCGATTGCGAATGCAGCGTGTAGGCGGTGTTCATGTATTCGATGTGGTCTTCGTTACCGTGGTAGACGGCGCCTGAAACATATCCCTCGGACCATTTCTTTTGCTCGAGATTTTGCATCTCTTTCAGTTCTTTCAGTACCTCTTCGCGCGGCACGCCGTCTTTGGGCAGGCGGGCATGCGTCTCGTATTTATCGCGGTAGGGTTTCATGTCTTTCGCGACGGTTTCGAGCACTTCTTTTGCCTGCGCGTCGATCTGATCTCTTACAATGCCCTGCGATTTGATAAAACGGTCGAGCTCGGGAAACCGTTCGAGAATGCCCTCGACAAAGGCAAAAACTTCGGGGAACTTTTTCTGGTATTCGGCGATGATTTGGGGATCCATATTAGTGTTTTTTATTCATCCTCTCGTGAATTTTTTTATGAGCCGCATAAACATTCTTAAATTCGGTATAAAGCTCGTCGTAAATAGCGCGGTTAGCCGCGATGGGTTTGTAGGTTTTCGCGATTGCGACGCGGCTCGAAAAATCCTTAAACTTGAAACGCCCCTGGGAAACACCGGCGAGCAGAGCGACGCCGCGCACATTGGCCTCGACCGCATCGGCAACTTGCCGAATCTCGCGGTTCAGAATGTCGGCGTGAATCTGACACCAGAGATCGGAACGCGCGCCACCGCCGATCATATTGATATATTCGATCTTGCGACCGATAAAATCTTCGACGGCGTCGAGCAGCCAGCGCGAGTTATAGGCCACGCCTTCGAACACTGCACGCACCATGTGCGCGCGCGTTGTTGAGAGCGACATGTTGAAGAAGCCCCCGCGGATCGTGTGATCTTCAACCGGAGTGCGTTCGCCGATCAGCCAGGGCGTGAAAATGAGCTTGTCTGAGCCGGGGGGTATCGAGGCCGCAAGCTCGTTGAATTTCTGGTACGCGTCTTTGGGCGCTCCCTCTGGCGTGATACTGTCTTTGGGGTAAAATATTTTGTCGCGCAGGTAGGTCAGGCAATAGCCCGCGGTTTCGTGCTCATTGCCGACCAGATAACGACCGGGAACAGCCGAAGGTATCGTCGCCATATTGTATTCGGCGGATGTCTTTTTGAACGGCACATGGCAGGTAAGCCATGACGATGTGCCGATATAAAGATGCGCGGCATAGTCGTCGACCGCGCCCGAACCGAGTGCGGCTGATTGCACATCGGGCGTGCCCATCACAACCATGGTGTTCTCTGAAACACCCAGGTCGCGCGCGGCCTCTGGCAAAATTTTGCCGAGCACGTCTGTCGAACTGTAAAGGTCGGGCAGTTTTTTTACATCGAGGCCGGTCGTCTGAATCAGCCCTGGGTGGTAGTGTACTTTACTCAGGTCGCGGTTATCCGTTACCCAGTGCAGGGCTATCGAATCTTGTGCGGCGGCGAATTTACCCGTGAGGCGCACATTGAGGTAATCTTTGGGTTCGAGAAATTTATAGGTCTTGGCGTAGAGATCGGGCATTTCATTTTTAATGAAGAGCACATGCGCGAGCGAGTCTTTACCCGAAAGCCCCGGCATACCAGCCGTGAGTAAAATCCATTGTGCGAGTTTAACGACGTCGTAACCCTGAAACTTCACGAGACCGTCCATGACCTGTGCAACGTGTTTCGCGCCGCGTGAGTCCATCCAAATGATGGAGTTATAAAGATGTTTACCCGATTTATCTACAGCAACCGTACCCGACCATTGCGATGTCACTGCGACGGAAGTGATGCGATCGAGAGGAACGAGATTTTTTGCGATGACACGCTGCGACGCAGCGCAGATCTTTTGCCACCAGTCGTCAGGATCTTGTTCGGCACCGCCGCCTTCGAGGAGAATCAGTTCTGTTGCTTCGACTTCACAATGAATGACTTTACCGCTTTCACTGACGATCGCAACTTTCGGGCCTGAGGTTCCAAGATCGATCGCAAGCACATACTGGTCGGCTTCTGACATGCCTTACAGCACACGGGTGAGAGAGAGTGTGTAAACTAAAATGTGGTAAAAGCTAGAACGAAAATGGTACTAATCGAAGAGGAATAGTTTCAACGGATTGCGGCGTTACACCGCAATCCGTTTTGTGAATTAAAGATCTTTCAGCTTTGCGAGAACCTGTTGCATGCGCTTTTGGAACTTTGGATTTTCTTTGAATAGCTCCACTTTTGCCTGCAGATTTTCTGACATTGCCTGTACGGAATTCATAAAAGCTTCGAGATCGGGTTTGATTTCTTCGGGTGGTTCTTTTTTCTTCAGGAACTTGAAACCCTTTTTAGATTCGAGAGCTTTTGCTTTTTTCTTGAAACCATCGAGAGCATTGGCCCATGCGTCGAGCGCCTGTACCACTTCTTTGCCTTTTTGCGCGGCGACGAGCGCGTCGTTGAGCTTGTTGGTTTCGGCGGTGAGATCGCCGAGAAGCTGTTTCACTTCGGCGATAGCGGCCGCGCGGCGTTCGGCTTTGGCGTCTGCTTTAGCATCTGCAAAAGCGGCTGCGCCTGCAACAACAAGCGTTGCCAGAGCGAGGCGAGAGAGAAATTGAAATTTCTTCATTATTGATTCTCCTGTATTTTTTCTTGGGATAACTCAAACCGCTGCAGGTTTATCAGAATAAACGTCGGCTGCAACCTTTAAAATACGTTTGAGGCCTGTGTTTCGGACGCGGTATTTTAACTCGTCGCAATCGCAATTTTACCCGTCAAAACCTTGTGCACGGGGCAAGCATTTGCAACGGCGATGAGGCGCTCGTGTTCGGCTTCAGCCATGGTTTTGCCAAACGTGAGTTTTCGCGTGATTCTCGTGTCGCCCTTTTCTGTTTCGAAACTGACGTCGACGGCGATCTCGCCGGTATCCCAGCCTTTGCGTTCGGCGTACATCCGCAGGGTAATCGCAGTGCAGGCCGCCAGCGACGAAAGCAGAATCTGGTAGGGGGATGCCCCCGTGTCGCCGCCGCCTTTATCTGCGGGTTCGTCGGCGACGACTTCGTTTTTACCGGCGGCGATGCGCACGCGGTATTTAGTGCTTTCTGTTTTGGCTGAGACCTGGGTTGTATCTGGCATACGGCATCTTTCGGAGCTGCAGCAGCCGGCAAAACTAAAATTCTGATTCGACTTTACGCGTCGTCAGCAACGACCGTTTTGCATGGGTGCAAACGGCCGACACTTTACTTTTTGAACTTGCTACCGAAGAAATTCCGGCGGCGTACCAGAAGAATCTGCACGCCGACTGGGAAAAGCGCCTGCCGCAACTCTTAAAGGCCACGGCGCTACCATATAAAGAGATTAAAATTTTCGCCACAGCGCGCCGCGCGGCGTTTCTCGTCTCGGGCATCGCCGAGCGCGGTGAAGATGTCACCGAAACTCTGCAAGGACCTGCAAAGAGTGTCGCCCTTGGTGCCGACGGCAAGCCATCCCCCGCGCTTGTCGGTTTTGCGAAAAAAGCCGGCATCGCACCAGAGCAGGTCGAATTTAAAGACAGCGGTAAAGGTATGTATGCGACCGCGACGGTGACCCGCACGGGTAAATCGCTGCGCGAAGCACTGCCGAAACTTTTACACGAATTAATCTCGGGTTTTCGTTTTCCACGATCGATGCGCTGGGGCGATCTGCCGACGGCTTATGCACGACCCATCGCCGGTTATTTTTTGCAGTACGGTAAAACCGAGTGGGATCTCCAGCCGGAAGCGCTCAAAGATACCGTGCTCGAATTTATCGCGAAGCGCCCGGTGCGCGGGCATTTTATTCTCGATAAAAATCCGATTGTGATCGCCGACGCTGCGGCCTATGCCGAGACGCTTTCGGCAGCGCAGATTCTCGTCACAGCCAAACTACGCCGCGAGAGAATCGCACAGCTGCTCGCCGATGCCGCCGCGGCAGAAAAGTTGCAGCTCGTCGAGAACGCTGCGTTGCTCGACGAAGTAAATTACCTGGTTGAACGCCCTGCGGTAGTAGTGGGCTCGTTCAGTGCTGACTACCTGCGCCTGCCCGACGGTGTGATTCTTTCGGAGATGAATCAGCATCAACGTTATTTTGGTTTGCGCGATGCAGCGGGTAAACTCAGCAATAAATTTCTCATTGTAGCTAATGCAGAAATTTCTTCACCGGCTGCGCTCAAAAACATCCGCGAAGGCAACGAGCGAGTTCTGCGCGCGCGTCTGTCAGACGGGGCATTTTTCTACGACGAAGACCTGAAGCGCCCGCTCGCCGATCGCGTCGACGACCTGAAACAGATTGTTTTTCACGAAGGGCTCGGTACATACCGCGAGAAGGTCGACCGTATCGGCGAATTTGCACGCCTCTTCGATGCAAAGAGTTTTCCCGAGGCGACGTTGAAACAGGCGGCGCACCTGGTCAAGGCAGACCTTACGACCGCACTTGTTTTTGAGTTCGATCATCTGCAGGGTGAGATCGGCACCGTCTATGCGCGTCGCTCCGGGCTTGCCGAAGACATTTGTGCGGCCATTCAAGATCATTATCTGCCCCGTTTTCAGGGCGACGATTTGCCGAAGACGCGCCTCGGCGCTTTGTTATCTCTCGCCGACAAGTGGGATAACATGCTAGCCGCTTTTGTGCTTGGTAAAGAGCCCACAGCGAGCGCCGACCCCTTTGCTATACGCCGGCAGTCGCTTTATATCATCCAGATTCTTGTCGCCGAAAAAATCAGTCTTTCGCTGGAAAACCTGATTTCAGCTTCGCTCAAGATCTATGCGGGATACCGTAAATTATCGGAGACGGAGATCAAAGAGAACACGGCCAAGGTGTTGCAATTCTTTAAAGCGCGCCTCGTGACCATTTTTGAGAGCGAAGGTTTCGACAAAAAGCTGACGCGCGCCGCGATCTTTTCGGGTTCAGACGACGCGTATGACCTGTTCACACGAGCCGCGGCGCTCAAAGATATTTCTGAAAAAGATAAAGCCGGCTTCGAGGCGCTGCTGAGCGCCTTTAAACGCATGGCGAATATTACTGCCGATACAAAAACAGCTGCCAGCGTCGATGCCGCGCTCTTTGCAGAGGCCGAAGAGACCGCGCTTTTTACTTTCGCGGGTAAGCTGCATGATTTGGTCGCAAAGCC
>JAFLED010000209.1 GCA_017302045.1 Spirochaetota bacterium | reverse complement strand
TCGCTGGGCGGCCTCAGAATATTTGGTGATAATCGCTACATTCTCTATGCCGGTTTCGTCTCGACGTCGGGACTCAAGCCCGGCGCAACCGTCGAGATTGCGGGTGTACAGGTCGGCAATGCGACCGATATCACGCTCAAGAACAACAAGGCGGTTCTGACGTTGCGCCTGAGGCCAGACATCAAAATTCCCGTCGATTCTTCGGCGGCGATTCGTACGCGCGGACTCATCGGCGAAAAGTTCGTCAAAATTACTCCGGGCGCCGACGACGCGATGCTCGCCGCCGGGCAGGAGATCGAACAGACCGATTCTGTGGTCGACCTCGAAGAGCTGATCGGTAAATTTATGTTCGATAAGAAAGACGAGGATAAAAGCGGTAAATCCGCGAAAAAGAAATGAATCTCGAATTTTTAGCAAAACTCGAAGGCCTGTTGCAAGAGCGCTTCAAGAACCGCCCCGAGGGGTCTTATACGACCAAACTGTATGAATCCGGACCTCAAAAAATACTGCAAAAAGTCGGGGAAGAGGCCATCGAGTATATTCTCGATGCCCAGTTTGCCGCACAGAACGGCATCCGTGCCGACGGCAAACCACTCGACCTCGTGTCGCAAGCTGCCGATAAACAGAAGGCAATCTATGAGGGCGCAGACCTTATTTATCATTTTATGGTGTCGCTGGTGGCCCAAGGCTGGTCGCTCAGCGACATCGTGGCCGAGCTCGAAAAGCGGCATGCTCCCAAGGGGGGCTAAAGCGGCGTTGAAGTTAGTCGGTTGCCTCTTTGTAGTTACCCAGGTTGCAGCCCAAGGGCCGCGGGCTGTGGCCCCGGCAAAACCTGCCGCTGCACCCGCAGCAAAACCAGCGACGGCGCCAACCGCGAAACCGGCGAGCCCGGCGGCCGATGCGGCAAAACCCGCAACCCCGGCGAATTCACCCGCAAAGACAGAACCACCTAAAACCCACCCCGAGCTTCTGGGGCGCATCCGCGAGGCGCTCAAATTCGGCAATTCGCAGCAAGTGAGGGATGCCCTGAACACGCTCGGCAAACTTTCTGAGGGTGAGCAAAAATCCCTTTTGCCTGAGCTCAAAAAGACCTGCCAGTCGGCCGACCCGCTGGTGCTGCGTAAAATGGCCGAGTTCATCGGGCATGCACCGTTCAAAGACCTCGACGACGAGCTCGCGCGTTTTCTCGGCGATAAAAATAACGATCAGTTGTTTTTTTCGACGGTGGGGGCTCTCGCGAAAAAGAAACCCGCGGCGGCGTTACCGGTACTGATTCAAGAAATCAAAGAGCAGGATTTCTCCAAGCCCGGAAACCGTATTCCCGACGCGGTGCATCTGCTCCACATTTATAAAGATAGTTCGCTGCAGCCGTTTCTGCTTGAGAAATTGCAGGCGGCAGATACCTATGCGGATTACCGCAGCGGTATTTTAAAGTATCTTGCCGAAACGACACCCTGGCCCGAGAATCTCAAGGCGCAGGTCTTAAAACTTTTCCAGGACGAGGCCGAGCCCTTAACCGTGCGCGGTTCGGCGGCGTATGCACTCGGTAAAGCTCAGATCAGCGAAGCGAAACCGAAACTCAAAGAAGCGCTCACTAAGATCGAAGCGATGAAAAGCAGCGACGAAAAGAAACGTTATACGCGCTTTCGTATGCAGGTCATTTCGGGTCTTATCCTTCTCAAAGATAACGAGGTGAAAGAAATTCTTTTTGCTATGGCGCGCGACGACGACGAGATTATTCGCGTGCGCGCGGTGCATCAGATCGGTCTGCTGAAGATTCCCGACGCCCGCGAACTTTTGGAGTATAAGGCAAAGTTTGACCCGTCGGTAAAAGTTCAGAAAGAGGCCAAGAAGGCCATCCACCTGCTCGAAGATAAGAAGGCGGTCGAAGAGCCGATTCGGGAACAATAAAAGGGAAGTGTAATGACCAACCGCAGAGGACATGGAGGTGTACGGAAAATTTCGCGCCACTCTTGTTTCCTCCGCATGGCTCTGCGTCCTTTGCAGTTTATTTTGTGTTTTCTCTTTTTACAGGCTTCGCTGTCGGCTTTCATCGCCCCCGACGATATCACGCTCGAAAAAGCAAGCGAGACCAACGCTGCCGAAAATGCGCTGTTTCTGAAATACCAGAACCACCAGGGCGACTATCTGGTGTTTTACGATCTCGAGGGTTCAACGCTGCTGGTGCGTTACCGCATCGACCGCTGGGACTACGACAACGACACGCTGCGCGATTCGTTGCGGCAGGGAATTACCTACCGCGTTGTTATGAAGGGGCTCAAAAAAATCGGCGAGGGCGAAGTGCCCAAGGGCGTCATGGGCTCGGGGATTCCACCCGTTGCCGTCAAACGCAAAATCCGCCGCATCCGCGATCTTTACAGCGCCGATCTCGCGAATATTAACGAGTCGGCATTGCGCGATCTGCGCTACTAGCCGCATGTTGCTACTGCTTATCATCGCGATGACTTTTTTTTCCGCTTTTTATTCGGGCAGCGAGGCCGCGATTTTTTCGCAGGAAATCGGTCGCCTGCAGCGTTCGGCGCCCGACGAGTTCTCCCCCAAATTAAGAAAAACTCTTATCGGCTGGCTGAAACGGCCCGAACGCGTGATCACGGGTCTCTTGCTGGGCAATCTTTTCGTCAATATCGCGATCACCGATATCGGCGAAACCTGGATCATCAAAGAGTTCGGGCTTTTTGAGCACCGGCATATCGTTCTGCCGGTGGTGATCACACTCTATGTGCTGACATTCGGCGAAGTCGTGCCGAAAATCATCGCGTTGGTTTTTAAAGACACCTGGGTGCGCGTGCTGCAGTTGCCGCTGCGCGCCTGGTTTCGTTTTGCGAACCGTTTCACACTGCCATTCGATAAACTGACGACGGCGATCGTCAGACCGATAAAACCGGTCAAAAGCGAGCTGAGCGAAAACGAACTCGTCGAAGCGGTGCGTTTTGCCGAAGAACATGGCCTGTTAAAAGGTGAAGAGATGCGGATGCTCTCCCGTTCCATCGCTTTTTACCACAATACGGTCTATGCCACGATGATTCCCCGCTCGCAGCTATTGATGCTGCCTTCAGATACCGGCGTCGCACAGTGCAAAAAGGCATTCGCGGGCAGCACGCATGATTTCGCAGCGATCTACCGTAAGAACTCGCGCGATATTATGGGTGTCGTTTACCTGCGCGGCATCGTACAGCTATTGTTATTAAAGAAAAAAGCGATCGACAGTAAGGTGCACACGGTGGATTTTTTGCCGGCGAGCATGTCGCTCTCGCATGCGCTTTCGGCGCTGATCGAAACGCGGCGCGATCTGGCCGCGGTCGTCGACGAAGCCGGGGCCTTCATCGGCATGGTGACGCTGCGCGGCATCACCAATCACATTCTGGGCGCAAGTTTTGCGGCCGCGCCGCGCGACGAGTTTCTGACGCAGATGGACGCGCGCCGCTACAAGGTTTCGGCGCAAATGCCGCTCGACCGCTTCAACGAGATTTTCCGCACCAATTTTAACGCCGAACTGAGCGAAACGATAGGCGGCTTTATTCTCGAAAAGTTCGACGGGTTTCCGCATGCCGACGCAGAGCTCGAGCTTTCGGGACTGACCTTTCGTAATTTTGAGGTCGAAGACCATAAGATTCAGACCTTTCAGCTTGTGGTGAAGAAGAATGCTGCTTAATATCGGCATTTTCGCGTTCTGCCTCGTTGTTGCGGCGTTTTTCGCGGCGACCGAAGTGGCGTTCTTTTCGCTGACGCCGCTTTCTGTCACACGCGGCGACCGTGTGAAGCTGGAAAAACTCTTCCTCAGCAAGAACGACATTATCGCGATGCTGCTCACCGGTAACAGCCTCGCGATCGTCTGCGGTACACTCAATGCTGCCTCCCGAACGCGAACTGGGTTATAAGGTCATGGCGTTTTTCATCGAACTTATTTTGTTCTTTTTGCTCTCTGAGGCGCTGCCCAAGGCGATCGGCCGCCGCAAGAATGTGGTGCTGCTCGAGAAGTGTTATAGCCTGATCTGGCTGTTCTATTATCTTTTGCTGCCGATGAGTTATATTTTTCTCAAAATTTCGCGGCTCATCGGCCGCATCAGCGTCGAGCATCCCGAAGATGCGCGCCTCGAAGTTTTTCGTTTTATCTCGGAGCATACCGGCGAAAGTAAGCTGCCTCTCACCGAATCGCTTGCGACCTATTCGCGCACGACGATCCGCGAGATCATGACGCCCATGAGCGAACTTTCCTCCTTCGCCGCGAATTCGACGCTGGCAGAATGCGCCGAAATCATGGAGAAGAGCTCGTATTCGCGTTATCCCGTATACGAGAGCATTCCCGCCGAGATCACGGGTTATATCGATCTGCGCGACCTGTTGAGTGCGCCTGCGAGCACGCGTGTCAAACAGCTTGTACGCCCTGCGGTGTATTACCCCTATTCGTTGAAGGTCGATACGCTGCATGCCGAGATGCGGCGCCTGGGGCATCCCTTGGTTTTTGTCGTCAACGAGTATGGGCTCATACTGGGCATGGTGACCGAAGAGAATCTCGCCGAAGAACTCGTCGGCGACATTTTCAGCCACGATCAGAAACTCGAGACGCAGTATCTGCGCAAAACCGAGCCGGGTGTCTACGAGATCGATTGTATGATGGACATCGACGATTTTATCAAAATGTTTTCGCTGAATATTCAAAAGGAAAATTTCGAGACTCTGGGCGGTTATATTTTGAGCGCCTGTGCGCGCGTGCCGCTGCAGAACGAAGAGCTGGATCTACCCCCCGGCCAGTTTCTGATCACCGAAGCGACGCGCCGCGGTATACGCTTTGTGCGTTTTCGGCCGCGCCGCGGGCGCTGATATTACGGCGCAGCGAGAAAATTTTTCGCCGTCAGAAACTCCCGCACCCAGGTGTGGATATCCCCCGCGTTTTCGAGAATCGCGTTATGCGTGCCGCGCGGAATCGCAAAATACCACGAGCCCTGTACCGCCTGGTGCACGCGCTCCGAATGGATCGGCAGCGCAAAGAGATCGTTCTCCCCTGAGATGACCAAAAGCGGCACATCGATCTTATGGTATTGTCCCTCATTCGAATGGTGGTGAATCGCATGCGACATACGAATAATATACTCGAAATCGAGATCGGCGAGCTGATCGAGAAAGGGCCGCAGCTCGTGTTCGCCGACGAGCTCAGGGTTCAGTAACGCACCACGCCCGAGTGTTACTCGCAGCGGGTAGGGCAGGCTGTGCGCCGAACGCCAGGCAAGGCGGTAAAATCTCTGGAAGAACGGAAAAAGTTCATGCGTGATTTTGACCAGCGGCGCAAAGATACCGAGGTTGAGAAACGTGTTGAAGATATTGCCGTAAATACCCAATAGCAACACCATGCCTTTGACATACTGGCTGTTTTGGTAGTTCCATTCGACCGCAAGCTGGCAGCCCATGCTGTAACCGAAGAGCAGCACCTCGGGTCGGCCGAGGTGCGCATGAAAGGCGTCGATATCGGCCAGCGCGGCCTCTACCGAAACCTTAGGGTAGGCCTCGCGGTAAGCAAGCCCCTGGCCGCGGTAGTCGAAGGTTACAATGTGGAAATCCCCCGCGAGATGCCCGATGACTTTGGCGATATTGAACTGGTTGCAGGTAAAGCCGTTTAAAAAGAGAATCGTGTGTTCTGCGTCGGCCTTGCCATAGCTAAAGTACGGCAGCATCACGCCGTCCCCGGTCTTAAAATAACCCGTGGGGTCCGGATACCGGTTATAGTCGTACATCCAGCACAGTAAAAATGCTGCCTGCCATGGCGATCTTTTTCGCTGCAGAATGGCTTGAATTTGCCAAGCCCGGATAAGGTCTGCCCGTTCCGTTCGTTATGCGTAAATTATTGCACCGCAAACTATTACTCGCTTCGGTGATTTTCATCGCCGTGCTGCCGATTCTCGCCTCTGCTCTCTTTATTACCTACCGCTCTTTTCAACAGGCGAAACTCGACGCCGTCGACAGGGCGAAATCGCTGCTATCGCATGTTTCTGAAAAGCAGGATGAACTCATTGCACAGACAATGCAGTCGTTGCGCATTCTCGCGCTTTTGCCCGATGTTCAGACCGGGGGCAGGGCATGTTCGGCTTTTATGGCGCGCTTTATACAACAGAACCCGGTCTACGATAATGCGGGCCTTGTCGATAACAAGGGCGACATCGTTTGCAGCGGTCTCAAGGCAAAAGACCGCGTCAATGTCGCCGAACGCGAATGGTTTAAGCTTGCGCGCACGACTGGCAGTCCGCAGATCGGCGGTCTGCAATTTGGCAAGATAACGGGTAAACCCGGCATCATCGCGGCGCTGCCGCTGAAATCAGAGGACATCCACCATGTGCTGTATCTGTCGATCAGCGTGCAATGGCTCGAAGACGTTTTTGCCGAATATACCTTGCCCGAAAAATCGCAGATCACGGCGATCGACACACAGGGCATCGTGCTCTTTCAGCACCCGCAAAAGCTCGACAACGAGCCGTCGCTCATGGGTAAACCATACCCCAACGAAAAAATCTGGAAACACATCAAAGGCTCGGGCGAGAATATCGTACCGGCGCGCGTGGTCGAAGACGGCGGCAAAAAACATGTCTATACCTTCCAGCGCATCGAATCTGAAGACCGCGTCGCGATGATTA
>JAFLED010000208.1 GCA_017302045.1 Spirochaetota bacterium | reverse complement strand
CAGAGCCAATTTAACGAAGAGAAATGGACGCGGCTTTCCGCGAAAGACGTCAGCATCTCCCGTTTTAAGATTCTCGAACAGATTTTCGACGAAGTCAAAAAACAAAACAAACAAGAACTGTTGCGCAGCGAATCACAAGCGCACCTTGCTGAATACGAACAATCGATCGCCGCGCACTACTTTCTCGGCATGATGGCGCTCGAGAAAAATATTCCCGACGAAATCATTCACCTCAAGACCCTGCTCGATCAGTTTCAGGAAGCGTCGAAATGGGCTGTCGTCGACTATCTTTCCGAAAAAATGCTCGCGGTTACGAAAACCCGCACCATTCTGCGCGCGCGGGCGAACGCACTCGAAAAACTCGGCAAACATAAAGAGGCGATTCCCGTGCTCGAGCAGCTTGCGGTGCTCGACCGTAAGAACCCCGATATCGCCCTCAAATACGCCGACGCGATCATCAACGACGATCTAGAAAAAGGGCTGCAATTCTATAAGCAGGCAGCCGAGGCTTTCGCGCGCAACCTGCAGTTCGAAAAACTCAAAACCACGTGGAACCGTCTGATCGAACTTCTGCCAGACGATTTCAATTTCTACAAAAAGATCGAGCGCATTCTTTCAGGCCACCGCCAGAGAGAGATGATCGCCGAGCTCTATGTTCTGCTCGCGAACTATTTTATCAAGAAAGAAGATCATGACAAGGTCATGGCACTCAGTAAAAAAATTCTCGAATATAACCCAAGCTATGTGCGCTTCAAGAACGAACTGATTCGCACGTACCGCGAAAAATATAAGTCGCACTCGCTGCTTGAAGATTTTATCAAATATTCGGGACTTCTCGACACACGTAAGAGCCTGACTTCGTCGATTCTCAACTTCGAAACCAACATCGTTTTCGACAAAGGCAACTATGTTTTTCACCGCAGCTGGGGTGTCGGCAAAATCGTCGAACTCAACACCGCCGAAATGGTGATCGACTTCAAGGACAAAAAAGCGCATAAGATGGATATCCAAATGGCGCTGAAATCGCTGAAGCCGCTGCGCGAAGAACACTTCTGGGTCATGCAGTTTGAAAAGCCCGAAGAAGTGATGAAACTGTTCAAAGAACAGACGACACAGTTTTTCAAGATTCTGCTGCAATCGTTCGGCGGCAAACTCTCGCTCGCCGACATCAAGACCGAGCTCACCGACAAGTATGTACCGCTCTCGCAGTGGTCGAAATGGTGGGGCAAGGTACGTCCCGAGCTCATGAAAGACGCTCTCATCGGTATCTCGGCGCAGAAAAAAGATATGATCGAGCTGCACGAGACCCCAATCACGATGTCAGAATCGGCGATCGAGAAATTTCAGGCGGCGCAGGGCTTCGAAGACCGCGTACAGGCCTTTATCGACGTACTGAAACTGCCCGAAGAAAATCTCGAAGCGATCGATTTCATTGCGCCGCATTTCCGCGAGACGCTCAAAAGCCTCGACCCGAACACGCGCGTGAAAAGCCTATGGCTGCTTGAAATGGCGACCGAAGCGCTTGCCGACGACGAACTGCTGTTCTCGAAAGAGCAGCAGGCCGAGATTATCCAGTCTTTTCAAAACCGCAACCCGCGCGATCTTTCCGAATTCTTCGAAGAGATCAAACAATCAGAACTCAAGCGCCACGCGCTGAAATTCGCGAAACGCCACCACAACGACTGGCGCAAAATCTATCTCGAGATGCTGTTCGAGACACCGGTAAAACTGCACAAAACGATTCTCGGCGACCTCTTGGGCGCAAACGCGACCGAAGAAGTTACCGAATTCGTAAACCGTCTCAAGAAAGACGTCAAAGACAATGCCGAGGTTTTCCTCTGGACTGTTAAATCGGTGCTCGGCGGCGCGTTCGAGTTGCCGGCCGGCCAGACACAAGAAGTGCTGCTCGGCCTTTTCCGCATGATGAAATCGATTCCCAAGATCGAACCTAAGGGATCGAAACTCAGGAACAACGTGCGCGACATTTTCTTCGGTGCGGGTAAGAGCGAACTCATCGACCTGATCACCAAAGAAGCCAAAGACAGCGTTCGCCGTTTCTCGGCGCTGCTTAAAGACGTGCCGTTTTTCAACGATGCGGAGAAAATCCAGATCGTCTCGCAGCTGCGCGAAATCAACCCGGCGGCATTCGAAGATCAGGCCGACGACCATGAAATTTCAGCCGAAACCGAATCGCTCGCGGCACGCCTCGAAAAATCGGGCGGTACGGTTGCCAGCCTTTCGGCGATCGAAGCGATGAAGGCGAAGCTCGAACAACTCATCAATGTCGAGATTCCGAAAAACTCCGAAGAGATCGGCGTCGCGCAGGAAAAAGGCGACTTACGCGAGAACTCCGAATATAAGGCGGCACTAGAGAACCAGACGATTCTGCAGGCCTCGGTCACGCAGCTCGAAGCCGACATCAAAGCGGTGCAGCAGATTTCACCCGAAGACGTCGACGTCAGCTCGGTGTCTATCGGTACGCGCGTCAAATTGCGCGATTCTGCAACGGGTGATATCTTCGTGTATTCGATTCTCGACCAATGGGATGCCGACGTCGACAAGGGTATTATCTCGTATAAATCGCCGCTGGGCAAAGTGCTGATGGGCGCCAAAAAAGGCGCGAATGCGGCGTTCAATGCACAGAAGCTCGAGGTCATCGGTATCGAAAAAGCCATTGACGCATCGGGTCGCCTCATCTGATTTTCACGCATGATGAAAACAGTGTTGAAGATACGCATTGCGGCTAGCGCAGCCCTGCTCGCGCTACTCGTTACCCCGGTGGTGCCGCAGGGCAAAGCCGGGGTCGGCGGTACCGCTTTCGAAGTCATGGATCGTGTCTTTCAGCAGCTGCAGTTTGCCGAAGGGCACCAGAAACTGCAGCTCACGATTACCGCGCGCGACGGTAAATCGGTCGTTTACAAGGCTTCGCTTTACCAAAAACAAAATGCAAGTTTCTTCGTCTTTGATTCGATGACGCGCGGCACGGTTCTGAAGCTGCTCTATAACGACCAGGGTCAGAACATCTACGCGTACATGACGCATGACAAGCGCCTCTTCCACAAGAAATACCTCGACCGTTTTGAAAATGTTCTGGGCTCTGGTTTTGCGTACCTCGACATCGGCAATGCCTCGTTCGTCGATAACTATCAGCAGAAACTCAAAGGCACGGAAAAAAACGACGAAGGCGAATTTACCATTGTTGAAAACCTGCCGCTCGACAAAGGGCATTACGGTAAACTCATCGTACTCGTAGATCCGAAGAAAGATAACCGCCTAAAGCGCATCGACTATTACGATTCTGCAATGGTGCTGATGAAAACGCTGACCTTTACCTATGGCCCCCTGAGCATCAAAGAAGAAAAGAACGTCACCAAACAGGTGGAGTTCCCCATTCGCTGGGACATGGCCGACGTCAGCCGCGGCACGGTCAGCACACTCGAATTTTTTTCGGTCGATAAAACAGCGCGGCTCGACCCGTCGCTGTTCAAAAAAGAAAACATCGAGAAATAAACCGGGCATGGCGCAGGCGGCGTTTAACCTGCGCGAAGCACAGCGCGACCACAGTCTCATTCTGCTCAACCCGGGCGAGTTCGCCGCACTCGGCGAGCAGGGCACCCTGCCCCTGCCCCTACGCCACCGGGAGCACTTCGGCCGTGTGCTGCGCCGTAACGCCGCCTGGCAGTCGCTCGTGAGCGATGGTTCAGGCGCGCTCGCCGAAGCCACAGTCGCAGGTGAAACAGTAGAACTCCGGTCGGCGTTACCGCCGCTACTGCAAAGCGCAACGCGCGTGGGTTTGATACAGGCTTGGGTGAAGCAGAAGTCGCTGGCGCTGATTTTGCAAAAAGCGGCCGAAATCGGCGTCGCCGAAATACGGCTGGTCGACAGCGAATACTCGCAGCCGCATTCCGAGAAAGCCGCGCGCATCGACGCCATTCTCGAAAATGCCTGTATGCAGGCGTATAATCCCTTTAAACCAAAAGTTGTCCAGGCCCAAAGCCTGCGGGAAATGGCGTTATCGCCCGAAACCGCGTTTTTCGGCGATCTCGAAAGCGGCATCAGCCTCGCGTCGGTAAGGCGCCCCAGCGATACATCCGCCTGGTTTATCAACGGGCCCGAAGGCGGCTTCAGCCCCGCCGAAACCGCGTTTTTGCGCGGGTGCGCCACCGGGGTCTTGCTCTCTGAAAATGTTTTGCGCAGCGAGTCGGCCGCAATAATTGCCTTAGGCTTTTTAAGGCTTCCCGCATGATGGTTAACGGTGAAAAATTCGAATTACAGGCGCTCGGCGGTGCCACGACGCTCGTGAACCTCATCGGTTATTTTAAACTCTCTCCGCAGCGGGTTGCCGTCGAACTCAACGGCGACCTGGTGCCGCGCACAGGTTATAGCGACACAAAGCTGGCCGAGAGCGATGTCGTTGAAATTATCCATTATGTGGGTGGCGGCTGAAGATGCCGATGAGCGGGACATAAGGGAGCGTATCGGGGCATGGGTTTTCTCACACAGGCCGTCGACCAGGCAGGGGCTCTTGTCCTCACGATCCCCTGCGCGCTCATCGTGCTGCTGACGCGCGAGTGGTATGCGGCGAAAATGACCGGCGATAAAGACGCGCAGCTTTTGGCGGAGTTTCCGTTGGTGTCATTCGCCTGCCTCGCATTAAACGGCGCGGCTCCGGGCGGGCTGTTGCGCGACAAACCAATGCCACTGCTGCGTTTTCTGCACGGCCAGCTTTGGCTTGTTGTGCTGCTCGCGGTGGGAGTCCTCTATGTACTGCTTAAAAGCCCCGCGCCCGACACTTTTTCCGCACGCTTCTCTGCGGTATTTCTGACGCAGACATGGGGATTACTGCTGCTGAACTTTATACCTTTGCCGCCTTTCGATGCGGCAGCGACGTATTTTGGCCCGTATATGCAATGGAAGATGTTTTCCGTGCTGGTGATTTTTTTGAGCATCGTTGTCTTTGTGCTACTGAGCTATAATTTCTGGCGCGGTGATTTTGTGACGGGTAAATTTCTCTTACGGTGGCTACATCTCGTATGACAGACCCGGCAAACAAAAACTCCGCAAAACCCGAAAACGAACCTGTCAAGGTGGGTCGCATCCTGAGCGGCATGCAGGCGACCGGCGAGCTGCACCTGGGCCACTACCTGGGCGTGCTGACAAACTTCGCTAAACTGCAAAACGAGACCGATTGCTTTTTTATGGTGGCGAACCTGCACTCGCTCACCGCTTTTTACCCCAATTACCCCGACGCGCATCGGTTTATAGCACCGATGGTTTCTGACTGGCTGGCAGCCGGCATCTCTCCCGAGAAAGCCACCGTGTTCGTGCAATCCGACGTGCCGGAGCATGCAGAGCTCGCGCAGCTGTTAGCCATGTTTACACCGCTGTCTTGGCTCGAGCGCAACCCGACCTACAAAGACAAACAGGCCAATACTGAAAAAGACCTCGACTCATTCGGTTTTCTCGGGTATCCCGTGCTGCAGGCGGCCGACATCGTACTCTACGATGCGACGCATGTACCGATCGGCGAAGACCAGCTGCCGCACCTCGAACTGACGCGCGAAATCGCGCGCCGGTTCAATCACTATTATGCCTCGCGTCGGCCCGGTGACCGCAAGGCCGACAGAGACATACTGACGGTGCCTCAGGCTATCTTATCTTCGTTTCCCAAGGTATTGGGGCTCGACGGCCGCAAGATGAGTAAGAGTTACAATAATTCGATTCTGCTGGCCGAAGAAAAAGACATTCTCGCCAAAAAAATGCAGACTATGAAAACCGATACCGCGCGCGTGCGCCGTAACGACCCGGGAAATCCTGATAATTGCCCGGTTTTCAGCTACTATGATTTTTTTGCCCCCGATCTAAAAGCCGATGTCAATACAAACTGCCGCAGCGCCGCGCTCGGCTGCGTCGACTGTAAGAAGCAGCTGCTGGCGCGCGTCGACGACAAACTCGCGCCATTCCGCGAAAAGCGCGCCGAACTGAAAGAGAAACCAAAACTCATTGCAGAAATTCTCGGCAGCGGGGCCGAAAAAGCCGGCAAAGTGGCCCGGGCGACTATGGCGCGCGTCAAAGATTCCATGGGGCTGACTGCGGGGTATCATCTGTGACAATGACAGAAAATGCGGTGCCGCAGACTATACCCGATCTCGAAGAGCAGAAGGCGCGCTTTCAGGTAGCGTTTCAGACACGCGCGGGCTCCGAACAAAAAGGGCCGCTCGGCGTCTTGTGGGCACTCATCGAGAGCTACGAAGTTGATATTTTCGCGGTCTCGTTGTCGCGTATCACGAATGATTTTTTGGGATATATGGCGGTTGCGGAAATCTCTCTCGAAGAACAAGCCGAGTTCACGCACACTGCTGCGCGGCTCATCTTTTACAAATCAAGGCAGCTCTTACCCAATGCCGCGATCGGCGACGACACGCCACCTGATACCCTGCCCTACGAGCTTGTTGAGCAGCTGCTAGAATATAAGAAGATGCAGCAGGCAGCCGCTGAAATGCGTCTTCTAGAAGAGCGTAGCCAGTTGCGCCTGACACGCGAACCGGGCTGGAGCGCGTTCGAACAGGAACTCGACTATCTCGAGGTCGACCTGATTTCATTTCTTAAAACCTTTCGCGATTTTCTCGAACGCGAAGAAAAAGCGCGGCCGATGCAGATCGCCGACGAAAA
>JAFLED010000207.1:4639-6718 GCA_017302045.1 Spirochaetota bacterium | reverse complement strand
GAAGAAGTTTTGCGCGAAAACTTTCTTGTCTTTGAAAAACGCACAGAGGCAATTTCGTACAAAGAAGACGCCGCGGGAAAATCTGTCGAGGTCAAAGAACCGCTGGCGGTGATGGCGACGACGTCAGTCAACCTGCGCAAAACTCCCGCGCTAAACGGTGAAAAACTGCGCGTGCTCAAGAACGGCGAAGTGCTTTCGGTGCTCGAACAGTCGACGCGTTCGGTAAAAACCGACGGCAAATACGGAGCCTGGTTTTTGCTCAAAGACGAAACCGGTGCGACAGGCTATGCTTTCGGCGGTTTTCTGCTCGAAGGTGCGCTACCCGATATGAATGCGCTGCGCGATGCGGGCTTCCAGTTTACCTCGGGTTGGCTCACACCCACAGGCACAGACGCGCGTATCTACACCAGCGCGACAGGTACCGCGCGCATCGATCTTGAAAAAGTATACTTCGCACCAGAAGCGTGGCGCGCGTCGAAGGGGTATCTCGGCCAGGGACAATATCTCAAGGTCGACGGGTTTACGTCGAAAGGCGGCGCTCCGCGTTACCGCTTCGTACAGCCTACGCCCGACGGGCCCGACCAGTATTATTATGTCGATAAAAAGAAAGTAAAATTTATCAGGGACTTTTATACGGTTTCGAAAAACGAACCGCATAAGTTCGACGAACAACTCGGTGCCGATCTCAATCGTTTCGCCGGCGGCGATATGAACCTGCAATGCAGCACCACGACCGAATTTTCGAACGGTGCACCCGAAAGCCCGCGCCGCTTTTTGGCCATCATCGCGCACTTCGGCCCCAATGACGGCGACGCCGAACACTGTGCCACCGATCGGCGTCGCATTTTCATCACCGAAGTCGGCGAAGGTAACCGTGTCTTTTACGAAAGCCCCAACGGCAACGGCAATTTCACCGATCTCGACGGCGACCAGATACCCGAGCTTGTCAGCCAGGATCACCGCCGCGGCGGCTGGTCGGTCGATATCTATGCGCTGAAACCGGGTAAGATCGTCACGATTCTCAGCCTCAGCGGCGACGGTGAAAGTCTGATCGGGCATGCCGAAGTGAATGACAATCTGCTCGTGATTTATCCCGAGCATAACTGCATGGGCGACCCTAAAGAGCGCGACGAAAAGCTGTGTAAACAAAACGTCGCGGCGATCACCGCGAAGTATGGCATCATTAAATTCGACAAGAAGCTGCCGCCATTCCCGTATTATGGCAAGCTTGAAAACGGCCGCTTTGTGCAGGTGCCGGCGAAGGCCGAATCGTAAGGTTAACCCTTCGTCGCGTCTGCGCGCTGCGGCGGTAGGTGGAATTTCTGCCGCAGAATCAGCGGGCGCGTGATACGCGGTGACAGGTGTGTCGTCATCGTATTGAGCGGGTCGAGGTAATCCATATAAAGTTCGGCTGAGACGCTCCGCGCCGCTGCGGGCCAGGGCACGGTATATTCGCGCATCGAAACATAGTCGAGGCGCGGCGGCGGCAATGTCTCTTCTTTCACGCGGCGTTTGAGCGGGGCATTGGCGTCGCGTTCGGCTGCCGGCACCAGTTCAAAATGGTGTCTGAGTTCGAGTTCGGCCGCATGCCCGTCTGCGCCCAACAGGCGTACGCGTAATGTGCGGAAAAGATCACCGGTAGGGAAGGCGTGGCCGATACCTTGTGCAAACAATCTGACCGTGATGTGGTTCGGGTCGCTGCGCGCAATTTCAATGCGCAGATCTCTTTTCAGCCTTTCGAGCGCATGCCCGCCGGGAAAGCTGTGCGAATCGGCGGTGCCCGAAAACAAATGGCAACCCTGGCAGGTGACGCGGCCGAAATACCCCGAGGCGCGGTATTCTTCGACGGTCGACTGCATCGGCTGCGCGGTATAACGAAACTTTTCTCCCTCGTGCATCGCGGTTGCCGCCGTCGGGAAGTTAAACTCATGGCAGTTCTCGCACATTCTTTCGTCTTTGAATTCGGGGCGGATAACATACGTATGCGCTTCGGCTTTTGTGGGTGGCGCGCCCGTCAGAATTTTACCCGCGCGGGCGTGGCAGACAAGACAGGAGATACCCTCGTCGCCGCGGTAGGGT
>JAFLED010000207.1:0-4626 GCA_017302045.1 Spirochaetota bacterium | reverse complement strand
CCCGTCAGGCGCAGCGGCGCATGGCAGTTTACGCACCAGGGTGAAGGCTCGCGCTCGTGGCTTTCGCGGTAAAGTTCGTTGGTGAGCGCGACGCGGTGCCGGCTCTTCGACCAGTTATCGTAAACGGTTTTATGGCAGTCACGGCAGTCGGCCGAGGTCTGCATCGGCGTGCCTGTTTTGGGGTGCAGCGGAAAATCCTGCTCGGTAAAAACGAGCGGATAAACCCCCTTGCTGAAAAGCGGCGCCGTTTTTTTTTCACAGGTCGCGGCGAATGCGGCAGCGGCAAACAGCAGAAGGGTGAAGAAGAAGCGCGGCATGCGCTATTTCGCGAGCACGATGAGGCCGAGTTCGTCGGCGCGGCGAATAAATGCCTGCGGATTCACAACGAGCGTCTGCGCGGCTTCGATGACGAGTGCCTGCATGCCCGAGGCCGCCATGGTTTCGAGCGTGCGGATGCCCACCGCGGGCAAGTCAAAGCGCGGGTCTTGCGAGGCTTTGCCTGTTTTGCAGACAACGCCAGTGCGCATGGATGCGTCTGGTTCGCGCTGCGCACGAGGTGCATCTTTGCGCGAACCCCCGCCGCTTAGAATCGCACCCGCTCGCGCGATCGCTGCGTCGGTGCCTTCGATCGCTTCGACGGCGAGAATCATTTTTTCGTAAACAATCGCCGTCTGACCGATGTCGAGACTGCCGACCTTTTTGCTCAGGGCATAACCGAATTCGATGTCGGCGAGCAGCTTTTCGCCTTCGGGTTGTTTTTGCGTGTGCACGCCTGGGGTAAGAAAACAGCCTTCGAGCAAATCTTTTTGTTTGAGAATGCCGATACCCATCAGCGCAATGCCTTTCGCAAACTCGAGAAACAGCGTATCGTCACGGCGGTCGGTCGCGGCATCATAGATTTTGTCGGCAGCCGCGTCGCGCTGCACGTCTTGCAGCAGGCGTTGCTTCTCAATTTTGCCGAGCAGCACAATGTCGGTGATCTTGTTCTTTCAGGTATGCAAAGGTTTTGCCGATGGCGCCGAGTGAAATAGTGCGCAGTTTCAATGCGGGGTCGCGCGTCAGCGAGGCATCCAACTCTGCTTCTGTGATGTGGTATAAAACGAAATCGAGACCACGCGCGCGCGCGTTTTTGACCGCAATCGCCGGTAATTCGCCTGCGCCGGCAAAGATGGCGAGGTTCATCAGGTCACCCTTCGACAAGCTCAGGGTGACAGTCAGCGTCATGCTGAGCCTGTCGAAGCATGACCGTTAACTCAACGAGAAATAGTCGAGCGACTGGTACGCGCCCTTGACCATTTTTGCGTATTGCATCAGCAGATCGTTGAGTACCGACGACGCGCCGAAGCGAAACCAATACGGGTCGAGCCAGGCGTCGCCGAGGGTTTCTTTGACCATCACAAGGTAATGCAGCGCGTCTTTGCTGGTTTTGATGCCACCCGCGGGTTTCATGCCGATCTGAATGCCCGTGTCGTCGTAATAGTCGCGGATGCATTCGAGCATCACCAGCGTCACCGGCATGGTGGCATTGATCGTAACTTTGCCGGTCGAGGTTTTGATAAAGTCGGCACCGGCGCGCATTGCGATAAAACTCGCGCGGCGCACATTGTCGAGCGTCTCGAGTTCACCGGTCTCGAGAATCACCTTGAGCCGCGCCTTACCGCAGGCTTCTTTGACCTGCGCAATTTCGTCGAAGACATAGTTATATTCGCCGGCGAGAAACTGGCCGCGCGAGATCACCATGTCGATTTCGTCGGCGCCGAGCTCGACCGAGCGGCGCACGTCTTCGATCTTGATGTCGAGCGGAACCTGCGCCGCGGGAAACGCCGTCGAAACACAGGCAATCTTTACCTGCGAACCCTTGAGCACCTTTTTCGCGATGGGAATCATGTTGGGGAACACGCAGACCGCAGCGACCTGCGGCACACCGGGCAGCTCAGAGGGGCGCAGCGCTTTTTGGCAAAGTTGGATGACCTTGCCGGGGCTGTCTTTGCCTTCGAGTGTGGTCAAATCGATCATGCTGATCGCCATCTTGATGCCGGCGAGTTTGGCTTCGTTCTTTATAGAGCGCGTCTTAAAGCGCGCAACGCGTTCTTCGACGGCGACCTGGTCGACGGGTATATACATGGGGTCCAGGGTAGGGCTGGGATACATTCTCGCAGGCGCGGATTTCATAAGCGGAAAGCACGGCGCGGCGGCGCAGGCGTCAAGAAGAATGGGGGGCAATAATACCGCTGTTTACCTTGCATGAATTTTTATTGACTTTTCATGCATTCTGGCTAAGTTTGAGTATGCCGAATCTGCAAGTCAAAGATATCGACAAAGGCCTCTACAATGAGCTGAAAAATGTGGCGCGCCGGGAAAACCGATCGGTAACCCAGGAGGTAATCCATATTTTGGGGCGGTATTTGTCAAACCCGCAGATTTTCGACCAAAACCCGACGCGTGAATTTTTAGCGCTCTCAGGAGCTTACGAAGATACCCGTTCGGCCGATGAAATTGTCTCTCAGATTCGCAAGAGCCGTAAAAACAGCGAACGTTTTAAAGCAGCCCATGGCGTTTTTGATTGATTCCGATATTCTTATTTATAGCCTGAAGGGCGACGCGCGCGTCGCCGCGAATTTTCTGAAGCACGAAACCGAGCCCAAATACATCTCTGTCATTTCATACGGTGAACTGCTTTTCGGCGCATACCATTCGCAGAAGACCGAGAAGAATCTGGCTATTGTCTATAAATTGCGCAGCTTGTTTCGCCTTCTTGAAGTCGATCAGGCTGTGATCGAGATATTTTCAAAACTCAAGGCGCAGAACCGGAAAACCGGGCAAATCGTCGATGATATGGATCTGCTCATCGCCGCAACCGCCTTGTGCAACAATTTGACGCTGGTCTCAAACAACGAAAAGCACTTCAAAGGGATTCCCGGATTGTCCTTAAAGAACTGGCACACAGCTTGAATTACCGTGCCGCTGGCCGCCGCACTCAGCGCGAGAACCGGACAATCGGGTTATCGGCCGGGGCCGCGCTTTCGATGGTCGCTGCGCCGAGCGCTGCGCAGGCCGTGGTACTGATTTTCGTGCGCAAGATCGTGTTGTTATCCATCTTTACCAGCAGGCTGCGGTTTGTGTCAGCGCCGCCTGCACCGGCGAGCGTATAACACACCAGGCCGCTCGCCGGTGTGACGAGATGAAAGGCCGGTTCGGCAGCGTTCACGGTGTAGATGGGGCTGGGTGGCATAATCACACCTGCGCGCAGCGTCGTATTCGCCATCGAGATGAGCCGTGTGCCCGTCGCATTTTTCACAAAGGCGATATGCGCCTTCTGGTCGAGGCTGCGCACGGCATCGCCATTCAGATTGCCGTCGCCATAAAAGAACCAATTGCCCTGGAGCGCACCGGGGACATCCTGATCGGCGCGCCCGCAGGCTGCACCGGGCAGATGCAAATTCACCGCCGTTTGAATCGGCGTGGTGAAATAATCGATGGGGCATTGCAGGTAAGCATGGATTGCGCGGTAGCGGCCGAGATCGTAAAACGCGGCTGTGGGTTTACGTTTATCATAGGCTTCGAGGGCGATTTTGCGTTTGTTCAGGTTGACGAGGCCGAGATACGTACCTTCGTTAATCCACAACGCAGCAGGGTCGCTACGTTCGAGTATGTTGCCGCTCGGCGCCGCAGAAAAACCGAATGCGGCCTCCCAGGCGGGGTCGACATTGTTCACGATCGCCACCATGATCTCGACCTCGGCGCAATTCGCGAACCGGATATAATAATCCCACATCTCAGCGGGCGATCCGCGCGTGCGCATGACTGAAATCACTTTGCCGGTGACGGGTGAATAGACGGGGTCATACCCCACCGGCGTGGGTGTCGGATTCACGGTCGCGAACATGTGCCAGTTCGGAAAGGTATGGCCGGTGGCATCGACTTCGCCGACGGGCGTCACCCCGGTGAGGTTCGCGGGCATGACGGGAAACACACCATAGATTTGCGAGGTCGCATTCAGCACGGGGCAGGCGGGCAGCCCTGTTACGGGTGTGAACACGGCTTTCGTGAGATGCAGCGCGCTGACGGTGATCGTGCAGAGGGGATTCGTGCCAGTGCAGGTGCCCTCCCAATGGTCGAAGCGCGCGCCCACGCCGGGTTCGGCCATGAGCTGCACGGTGGTGCCGACGGCGTAGGTTTTGCTGGTCACGGGGCAGCCGGTGGAGCAGACAATGCCATAGGGTTGCCATGAGACGACGGTGCCGTCGCCTTGTTTTTGCACCACGACACCGGGCGCAGCGAATGTGGGCGAGGCGAGGGCGGCGGTGAATAAGATAACGGCGGGTAGGATTGCTTTCTTTGGGTTCATCGTGGCTCCGTGGGTGGCTGAGTTGGTCGAGTGCTCGGTGCTGCAAAGCCCGGCAGATGCCGGGCGTAAAGCAGGTTTTGGGTAGGAGTTATGTTGGTGGAGGGGGTTGGTGAAGGGCAGCGAGTGAGCACAGCAGAATAGCAGAACTTGCCGTTCAAAAACTACATTAATATAATTTGACACGGCAGTAAAATAATTACAACAAGGTCTTTGCGACAGCCTGTTCGAGCAAGGGTTGCTTAGTTAAAGCACGCAGAGGGTACCTTTATGAAGAAAAT
>JAFLED010000206.1 GCA_017302045.1 Spirochaetota bacterium | reverse complement strand
GCGCGCGCATGAAACCGCGCAGATCTTCGCCAAAGCGTTGAAGCTCGAAAATCAGCTTACCGTTGAAGATACGTTGTATTCGGCTTCGCAGCAGGCATACCTGCAGCGCATACAGAAAATGCCCGAAGAGCTTTCGAGCGTGATGATCGTCGGGCACAACCCGATCTTAGAAGATTTGCTGGTAACGCTGACTTCGCGCTCGCCGTTCCATACCAAAATGCCGACCTGCGCGCTGGCCGCGGTGCACTTTCATGTGACGCTTTGGTCTGAAATCCGTCCGGCGACCGGTATTTTGCGTATGCTGCTTTACCCGAAACTGTTCAGCGACTGACGACGAGCACCGACTTACCCACGAAATCGTGCAGCGCCTGTTTTTTCGAACTGAAGGCGCAGAGAATATAACCGATAAGCAGAGTCGCCCGGCTGATGATTTTCGCGAAATAGCGAACCGTGGCTTCTTCGAAAGTAAGCGCACGTTTGTCAGCCTTATGAAAAACCCGCACACCCAGCGCTAGTTTGCCGAGAGTACCCTGAAGAGACGAGCTCTCCATGAGGGCGAAATAGATCCAGGTCAGCCAGGTATCCAGAAAAAAGATACATCCGCCGAAAACGGCAAAAATCATAAAGTGATTATCTTTGATGTCGAAGAGGTAAAGCGCCGCATAAACCATGACATAAAGCACACCGTAGCAGAATGCGCGCCCAACGCTGAGCACAATCTGGTCGAGTATTGCGGCCGTAAGCCGGCGCCAGAAGCCGGCATAGATAATTTCGGCGCCGCTGTGGAATACATTTTCCGCCATAGTTCAGTATCGGTAGCGGCCGCAAGAAGGCTGCGCATTTTTTGGCCGGGGCGAAGCGAAAAAGAATTGCTTTCCCGCTCGATCTTTGCCCGGTAGCGTATGAAACCGGTTATCATTCGCGGGGTGGGGCTCATTGGTACACTGGTGGCCGAGAGGCTGATACGCCGAAAGATTCCGGTGATTGTGGTGAGCCGTAACCCGCAGCGGTTTGGCGGCAATAGCGGCTTCAGGATTATTCACCGCGCCGACATCGGTGCACAGGTCGAGGCGGTAAACGAGGCGCAGGCGGTGATCAATCTCGAAGGCAAAAACATCGCCGCGGGTATCTGGACGAAAAAGCTGAAAAACGAGATCATGGCGAGCCGCCGCGAATCGGTTGCGCAACTCGCCGAGGTTCTGAGCAAAGCGGATAATCCTGCGCTCAGAATTCTGCAAGCTTCGGCGACCGGCTATTACGGCGATCGCGGGCATGAGATTCTCACGGAAACTTCGGATCCGGGACAGGGTTTTCTCGCCGACACCTGCGTCGAATGGGAATCGGCGGCGATGAAAGCTTTCAAGAAAGAGCGCCTGGCTATTTTTCGCATCGCGCCGGTGTTATCTAACAAGGCGGGTGTGTTCGCCGTCTGGCGGCGGTTTTTTCGCGCTTTTCTCGGCGGGCGCTTTGGTAAAGGCGATCAGTATTTTTCGTGGATACACGAGTTTGATATGGCCGATATGCTGGTGCACTATGCAGAGCATTTTAACCCCGGCACAGTAAACGCGACGGCGCCCGAGCCTGTGACCAACTCGCACCTGACCGATGTACTGGCGGAAAAATTCAAGCGGCATGCGATTTTTCACGTTCCCGAATTTGTCCTGAAGAGCCTGCCGGGGGATTTCGGACGTGAGATGCTACTGGCAAGCGTGCGCGCGGTACCCAAACGGGCTATCGCCGACGGGTTCAATTTTCGTTTCGAGCGCTTTGCCGAAGCTGTGGAAGATCTGAATTAACCGCCGGTTTATGCTGAGGCGGGCGGTACCTGCTTAATCTGCACGGCGCCGCCGCGAAAGCCGCGTGCGCTCGTTGGCGAGAAATTCGACCTCGTGCAGCGTCGTCTGAAAATTATGCCGGCGCAGGTTCGCAAGCACGCCTTTGAGTTCTGGCACAGCCGGCAACAGTACCGTCACCACCGTGCCGACGCCACCCTCGCTGCGAAATTTGAGCCGGCCACGGTTGGCGCGCACGAGTTCTTTTACAATCTCAAGACCATAACCGTGCGACGACAGCCGCCATGGGTTGCGGTCTTTCACCTTTTCGCCTGCAGGGTTAAGCCCGAGGCCCGTATCGCGGATGACGAGCTCGATCTTGCCGCGGTTTTCTTTGAGCGCGATATGGGCAAGACCACCCGGGATATTATGTTTCAGCGCATTGTTGAGCAGGTTATTGAGAATTTTCTCCATCTGAATCGGATCGATCTCTGCCGGTATGCCGGCAGAAATCTCGGTTTTCAGTTTTAATCCGTAGCTTTCAAAGATGATGGTGTAGACTTCGGCGATTTCTGTAACGAAATCAGAAAAGTTATACGGTATCAGTGTGGCGCGCCGCTGCCGCGTCAGAATGCGAGCGGCGTCGAGCGATTGACCCGTGGTACGCAGCACCGCGTAGATCGCGCCGCGTATTGTTTCGAGTTTCAGGCGCAGCTTCGGGGGTATTTTTTCTTCTTCGAGTACGATGTTCTCGAGACTCGTGATGAGCGTCGAGAAGGGTGTCTTGAGGTCGTGCGAATAGTGGCTGAACAGGTTCAGCTTGCGCTCAAACTCAGCCTGGGCTTTCTGCCGGGTCGTCTGCAGGCGTTTCTTCATCTGCCGGTCTTCACTCTTTGCGGCGAGTGCAAACCGCCGCAGTTTCTCCGCGAGATCAATCGTTTCGAGTTTGAGGCGCAGCAGCGCTTCGGTTTTTTTGAGTTCCCGCGCCAGGTGTTTTTTGCGCGCCTTGTCCCGGGTTATGAGAAAAGCGATGCGGCCATTTCGTACCGGTTTAAAAAAATCCGGAACAGCCGTGAGCACCGATGTTTCTGGTGCTGTATGCCAAAGGCCGAGAACATCGCGAACCGCCGTCGCGGTGCTGCCATGCAGGGCGCCCAGGTATTTCTGCAAAAGCGCCGCGAGCTGCGCGTGATTTTCGGCGGGGCCGACAAGGCGCGCAAAATCCATCAGGCCGCCTCTGCCGGTTGTGCCAGCGATTTCAGCAGCGCCTTGAGTTCACGGAAAAAATCCAGCTGCGGTTCGGTTTTGATGGCGAGGTTAATCCGCTTGGGGTCGGCCGGGTCGAGGCGAACACGTTTGTCGCGCGTCAGTAAGGTCGAAACTTTAACCATATCGAGCCGGTGTTCGCCCGAGACAATCAGGTATGGCCCCTCTTCGGGTGCGATAGCGATGCGTTCGATTCTCAGCGCATTGGCAATCTGGCGGATTTCCTCAAAATGCAGCATACGATCCACAACTTCGGGTGGTTTGCCGAAGCGGTCGATAAGACTTTCGCGCGCGATGCGGTATTCGTCCATGTTCTCCGCGGCGGAGAATGCCTTGTAGAACTCCATCTTCTCGCGCGTGTCGGCGATATAGTCGTCGGGGAAATACCAGTCGCAGGGCAGGGTAACAACGGCACTGAAATCCGCCGCGCGCTCCTGGCCTTTGAGTTCGGCGATCTTGTCCGAGAGCATCTGCGAATAGAGTTCGAAACCGATCTCCATAATCTCTCCGCTCTGTTCTTTGCCCAACAGGTTGCCGGCGCCCCGGATCTCGAGATCTTTCATCGCGATCTTAAAACCCGATCCCAGATCGTCGTATTCCGATAGTACTTCCAGGCGGCGCTCGGCGTCGCTGTTCATGGGCATCACAGACGGGTGCGGATGGAAAAAGTACGCGTATGCCTGACGCTCAGAGCGCCCTACGCGACCCTTCAGCTGGTAAAGCTGGCTTAACCCGAATTCATGCGCCGAAAGCACGATGAGGGTGTTACAGTTCGGGATGTCGATCCCCGATTCGATGATCGTCGTTGAGACCAGAATATCGTAGGCGTGCTGATAAAAATCGACCATGACTTCTTCAATCTCGTTTTCGGGCATCTGGCCGTGCAAGATCGCGATGCGTGCGTTAGGCACGAGCCCCTTGAGTCGCGCCGCCTGCTCTTCGATGGTCTTCACCTTGTTGTGTAATACATAGACCTGCCCGCCGCGGTCGAGTTCGCGTTTCATCGCCATGCGCAAAAGTTCTTCGTTATCGGCGAGTACATGCGTTTCAATCTTGCGGCGGTCGGCGGGCGGGGTTTCGATGATCGAAAGATCGCGTATCCCCGAAAGCGACATATGCAGCGTGCGCGGTATAGGCGTCGCCGTAAGTGCAAGGCAGTCGAGGTTGTTTTTCATCTGCCGCAGTTTCTCTTTGTGCTGCACGCCAAAACGCTGTTCTTCGTCGATCACGAGCAGCCCGAGCGACTTGTATTTCACATCGCCCGCGATCAGCGCATGCGTGCCGATGATGATATCGATCTTGCCGTCCGCAAGTTTTTGTTTGATTTCTGCGCTTTCGGCGGCGGTGCGAAAGCGGCTCAAAAAATCGATGCGTAAGGGGTAATCGGCGAAACGTTTAGAAAAGCTGCGGTAATGCTGAAAGGCGAGAATCGTCGTCGGGCAGAGCACCGCGACCTGTTTGCCCGCCATCGCCGCCTTGAACGCCGCGCGTATCGCCACCTCGGTTTTGCCGAAACCGACGTCGCCGCAGACAAGGCGGTCCATCGCCTTGTCGCTCTCCATGTCGTGTTTGATCGCCTGTATCGCTTCGAGCTGGTGCTCGGTTTCGGTGAACGGAAACGCCGCCTCGAAGTCGTGCTGAAACGAGCTGTCGGGGCCAAAGGCGAAACCCTTCTGCTGCTGCCGCAGCGCATAGAGCTCGATCAGTTCTTCGGCGATCGAATCGACGAGGCGTTTGACGCGTGCACGGGTTTTCGCCCACGACGATTTTTTGCCGAGATAATCGAGGCGCGGGTTTTCAGTCGAACCGATGTACTTATGTACCAGGTTCAACTGGTCGAGCGGTACAAAGAGTTTATCGTTATCGGCGAAGACGAGTTCGAGAAAATCCCGCTCCGTATTTTGTATTTTCATGCGCTTCAGCGCATGGAACCGACCGATACCGTAGTTGACATGGACGACATAGTCACCCTCTTTGAGGTCGGTATAACTTTCGAGAATTTTGCTGATTTTTTTATCGGCGGCGTATTTTTTGACGACGCGCCCGAAGACGTCTTTCTCTGTGAAGACGGTAACCGTGTCAGAAGAAAATCCGTGCGGATAAAAAAACGGCAGAATCGCCGGTTTCGCGAGGTCGGTGAGTGCGGCTTTTAACCGCTCGCGCTGGCCATCGGACTCTATAAAGAACCAGATTTTTTTCGCGGCATCTTCGGCGATACGCTCTTTGAGCAAACCGAGGCGGCCGCCGAACTGCGGGGCATTGCGGTAGCGGCTGTCTTCGTTGCCGTGATCGATCAGCGGAATATCCGCCTGCGCGGTGAGAAATGTTTCGATGCGTTCGCGCGCTACGAAAAGTTTTTCAGGGGGCAGCCTGTATTTGCCCTCGCTCTTCTCAAAGAGATATTTTCGTTCGTTGCTCAGCGAGTTCAGGCGCTGCACGACCGCCGCGCCGTCGCAGACAAAAGCCGTCGTGCCCGCGGAGTTCTGCCACAATGCCGCAATATCGTCGACCGGGCGCAGCGCGGGGTACACATCGGCATAACCCGCCGGGTTTGCGCCCAGCGTAGCCAGAATCGGCGGCAATTCTTCTTTCTCGCCCGCGAGGCCTTTCACCAGCTTTTCGATCGCCGGCACCAGGTCATGCACATGCGGCCGCAGTGCCGAGAGCCGCACCTCTTTGACGTCGGCAAAGCTGCGCTGCGTCTCGTGCGAAAAAGCCTTGATCGATTCGATGTCGTCGCCAAAAAAATCAATCCGTACCGGCGCCTCGGCATCGGGAGGGAAAATATCGACGATACCGCCTTTGACGCAAAATTCGCCGGGTTTTGTCACCGGGGGCGGGTTCGCGTGGTTGTAACCTGCGGCCGTGAGAAACCCCGTCAGCTTTTCGCG
Organism: Spirochaetota bacterium; assembly: GCA_017302045.1. GTDB lineage: Bacteria > Spirochaetota > Leptospiria > Turneriellales > Turneriellaceae > Turneriella. The sequence continues at coordinate 795 of JAFLED010000206.1, read as the reverse complement.
CGCGAATTTGTCGCCGTTTTTCAGCACAATGCCGTTTGCCGTCGCATCGGCCTGCGCGATAAATTCGGTGAGACCCTCGACCGACGCCGCGATCAGGCAGGGGCGGTTCGAACGGATTAAATATTCGGCATGCGTGCGGTGATATTCTTTTTCTTTGTCGGCCGTGGCAAAGCTGTAAGGTATTACTCCCCATGAGACGAGCGCCCCGCATTCGGCGCCGAGAATGTTCCAGGCATGGTGCATGTCGAGTGCGGTATTGTCGTCGGGCACGATATAGAGCACACGGCCTGCGTATTTTTCAAAGTGCAGAAATGCCGCGAGCGGAATGACGGAGGCAACGAGCGGCGAGCCGAATTTTCCCGTGCGCAGATCGTGCACAACGTCGCCCAGCGCCTCGGAGAGCGCTTTGGGTATTTTCGATTCGCCTATTGCAGCGCCGCTCTTCATTTACGCACGCTCGTTTTGTAATAGGTCCGCGGGTAGCTGGCGCTGTCATGCGCGGCGTCAGCGCCATAAACATGGCGAAGGTGCGCATACGCCACAACCGCGACGCTGTTCGAAAGGTTGAGGCTGCGCACCGGCCCCGACATCGGCAAATACACGCGGTGTTTGATCTTGCCGAGTAAGGCCGGGGGCAAGCCCATGGTTTCGTTGCCAAAGAGAAGTATGTCGCTCTCGTTATACGCAAAATCGAGCGCGGATGTCTCGCCGACTTTGGTAACGGCGACGAGACGACGGCCCGCGTTCTGACGGTAAAAATCAGCGAAGCGGCTGAAATGACTGAAGTTGAGGTGC
>JAFLED010000205.1 GCA_017302045.1 Spirochaetota bacterium | reverse complement strand
GGCGATGCAGGTGTTGATGAGTTCGGCCTTGCCCTGACGCGCCTTGGCGACAAAAAAGCCGTCGGCAAGAAAAGGCCGCGCCATGGAGACAATGTCGGCGTCGCCGCGCGCAATAATCTCTTCGGCCAGCTCGGGTGTATTAATGCGGTTCGACGTCACCACAGGCAAAGAAACTTCTTTCTTCAGTTTCGCCGTGACCTGCGAGAAAATACCGCGCGGTACCACCATCGCAATCGTCGGTATGCGCGCCTCATGCCAGCCAATGCCGGTGTTAATGATTGTCGCCCCGGCTTTTTCGATGGCTTTACCGAGCAGCACGACTTCTTCCCACGTAGAACCGTCTTCGACGAGATCGAGCAGCGACAGACGATAGATAATGATGAATTTTTCGCCGACCGCTGCGCGCACGGCTTTCACCACCTCGACGGGAAAACGCATGCGGTTTTCGTAGCTGCCGCCCCAGCGGTCGTCGCGGTTATTTGTGCGCGCCGCCGTGAACTGGTTGATGAGATACCCTTCGCTGCCCATGATCTCGACGCCGTCGTAACCGGCATGCTGTGCGAGCTTTGCACACTGCGCGTAATCCGCGATGGTTTTAAGTATACCTTCTTCGTCGAGCTTCTTGGGTTTAACGATGCTGATTGGTGCACGCAGTTCGGATGCCCCCACGGCGTCGCTGTGGTAGCCGTAACGGCCGGTGTGCAGAATCTGCATCGCGATGAGTCCGCCGTTGTCGTGCACGGCTTTTGTGATCGGGCGATGTTCGTCGGCTTCGTGCTCGGTATCCATTTTCGCGGCGCCGGTGAAGACGCGGCCTGCGGGGTTAGGGGCGATACCCCCCGTGACAATGAGGCCCGCTTCGCCGCGCGCGCGTTCGGCATAAAAAGCCGCGAGGCGGTTAAAGCCGCCGTCGGTTTCTTCGAGCGCGGTGTGCATCGACCCCATGAGCGCACGGTTGCGCAGGGTTACGAAGCCGAGATCTAAGGGGGCCAGAAAATGCGGGTATTTCGACATGAAGCCGCTTCGGGTAACTCGAACAGACGTTCAATAACATTGAATAGCAGAAACTGCCTGGTAAAAAAGCCGTTTAAAAAATAAACACCAACTCACCGGCGTATGCCATATCTTTACTTGTTACCTCACGGCGGGCAGATAAAGTAAAGCGGATATACTTTTCCGGATAGATTCCCAACCCCAGCGAAGGCGCCGTATCGTTTAATCCCAACAGGCCATGGAACGCCGAAAATAACCTGTAGCTGATTCCAAAATTCAGTCTTGCCCCGTTTGCCTTGGAGTAACTGAGGCCCGTCGTCGCGCCGAAATACAGGAACAGATCTGACCGACTGGCAAGAAAGCCCAGGTTTATCCGCATAGCATACGAGACCACTGGATCCAGGCTCTTTACTTCCCGGAAACCAGACCCGGAATAACTCTCGACTGCCCCGAGGTTACGCAAATCAACGGCAAATATGACAGCATTCGGCATCAGACCATCGTATTGAATCCCCAGATTTCCGCCCACGGCATTTCTTCTTCCCATAACAGCATCCTGCTGTAGCCCGAAGAGACTGATTCCCCACCGGAAATACGGAGAGCCCCGACCATACCCCAGATAAGCCACATCCGTATGCGGTGGCGCCGTAGTTGCAGGGTTATCCCAGGCAGCATCCGTAACACGACGGTTTCCACCATAACCTGCAGCCAGCGCGCCATCGCCGATTGAAAGAGCAACCGCTCCCAGATAATGCAAATTTCCCGATTGCTGCAAAGCAGCGCTTGTATGCAACTGTATTTCCGATGAGAGAACGGGTTCAGGTTCGCCCTTATCCGAGTCATATACGATGCTTTCATGTTGCATTTGTAACAGTCGGTTAAACTCGTCTTCTTCGTACTGCTGAACTTTTTTAACTTTTTTGCGGTGATGAGCTTCGCCGTATGCGCCTGATATGCGCGATTTTATGTGGCCCAGACCCGCTGGATTCCAGTAAAGCGCCGAAGGATCGGAAACTGCCGCCGAATAAGCCCCGCCAAGCGCCGCACTTCTGGCACCAAAACCTGTCTGCAAAAAATCGTCCGCAGTTTCGGCAGAGATCGGACTGAAAAGGAACAGGGTAACGGTTATTCTGGGTATTTTCATTTTGATATCCATCTCAGCGGCTTCTTCGGCAAAAATCAGAAAGGATTTCGAACCCCAAACTGCACGCTGTGCATTATCGGTTTTGAATAAAAACTCACAAACGCCTCATACGTCAGGGCGAGCTTGCAGAAGAAGGCAGGGAGATAATATTCCAGAGCAATGCCGGCACTGGCCCCGCCCTGACCGTCAAAGAAAATGCCTACCGGCATCCCTAAGGCAAAGCCTTCATACGGAGAGAAACCGACGAGGCTTTCACGCCGGGCAGAGTAAGACATGCTGCGCGAAAAAAAAGTCGGCTGAACGCGCGCCTGATACAGATTGTATCCTGACCCCAATCTGGCATGAGTATAATTTAACATATACTGTGTGGCATATCCGTCTGGCTGCCTCGAATGCAGTTGCAGAATTTCGGGCCCCAGGGAGTAACCGAACCCCGAGGCTTCCGGGTTATAAAAATAACCGGGTTTTGGCACCAGCGAAAGCAGCATTGCAGATACCGGTGCAGCAACGATCACAGAGATACCCGCAAGCGAACCGCCGGCATAAAGTCTGGATTCAGCTGTAATCAAAAGACAGGCAGCAAAAATGAGTTGAATAAGCCGTTTGTACAGATAGCGAGAAAAAAACACTGTCGGTTAATTACGACCACCGCTGTTGCAATATGCCATATTTTTGTTCCGTTTGAAAACGGGAGACGAAGCTCCGCTGCAAAATCCTCTCGACGTGGCGTGGCTGAGCGATAATTCGTCATTGGGCGAAATGTTTTTGAGCAACGAATCACAGGGCTCCTCGCGTAAATCAATCGACGCGCCGGAGCGCAATCCGGACGGGAAAACTATGCCTAAAGGCCAAATTCCGTCGCCGCCCGGCGAGGCGTTTTCTGAAAACGCCAAGGCCGTTGCACGGCCTGCTGAAATTAGCCATTCCCTTGCGAATCTGTTTCTCGAGGGTAATTTTGCGCCGATCGAAAACGAGTACACACTGACGCATAACGCCGATTTTGAAATCCGGGGTAAAATTCCCAAAGACCTGAACGGTAGTTTCTACCGCAACGGGCCGAATCCACAGCACGCACCCGGCGAAAACTACCACTGGTTTCTCGGCGACGGTATGGTGCATGCGTTTCATTTCAAACGCGGCGAAGTTTCTTACCGCAACCGTTATATGCGTACGCCGACCTTCGAGATTGAAAAGCGCGCAGGGCGCAATATTTTTCTCGAGGGCGGATTCAACCCACTCGCGCAACTCTCGCTCCTCGGCGGTAATTTTCTCTCTTTGCTGAGTGGGCTCGTGCGACACGGCAATGCCGACGTCTATACCCGCCTGATCGCAAAAGCCAATACTTCGCTCGTCGCCTTTCGCGAAGAAGTATATGCGCTCGTCGAATCGAGCCCGCCGTGGAAAATCAATCCCGCGACGCTCGAAAGTTTTGGTTTCGAGAATTTCGACGCGCACTTTATTGCGCCGTTCAGCGCGCATCCCAAAATCGATCCGACGAGCGGTTATCTCTACAACTTTGGTTACCGCGTATCGGGAAAACCCAAACTCGAGTACTTCGTTGTCAACCCTTCGGGAAAACTCGTCGGCCGCACGGCCATCGACACACCGTACCACGCGATGGTGCACGATTTTGTCATCACGCGTAATTATGCGGTACTGCCGGTATTCCCCGCAGTGGCTTCCCTTTCTTCGCTGCGCAAAGGCCGCATCGCCACCTGGCAGCCCGAGAAGGGTGCCTTCGTCTATGTGCTCGCCAAGGCGGGTGATAAAGAAAGCCTTCGCCGTTTCGAAATGCCGCCCTGCTACATTTATCATTATGCCAACGCGTACGAAGACGGCAAAGCAATCGTTTTCGACGCGGTACGTTACGAATCTCTGCCGCTCATGGGCGACGACAGAGCCGCGCGCCGCGAACTTTTTGAACGCGAGAACAACGGCAGGCTTACGCGCTTTCGGCTCGATCTCGTTTCGGGTAAAATTGATGAAACGCCTTTGTCGGCAGATCTCGCCGTTGAATTTCCGGTCATCGACAACCGGCTGACCGGCGAGAACTACGAACACACATTTGCGGGCGCGGCGAAGGCAGCGACCTCGGCTGGTTTTTTCGACCGCCAGGCCGCCTTCGATATGGCGAAGGGAAAAATACGGGTCGAGACCGGCGAGTTCCCGCAAGGCCATTTCGGCGGCGAACCGATCTTTGTACCCACGGGCAAACCCGGTCAGAAAAAAGGCTATCTGCTGAACCTCATCTACGACAGCGGCAACGAGATCTCGTATCTGGGTATCTGGGATGCCGCCCGCATCGACAAGAAACCCGTATGCGAAATTGGCTTAAAACACCGCATTCCGTATGGTTTCCATGGCCTGTGGCGGCCCTACCGGGCTTAATATGAGCGCTCCGTTGAACAGCGACAAACTCAAGAAAGTTTCGTTTTCACCGGAGCACTATCTCAACCGCGAATTGTCCTGGCTGAAATTCAACGAGCGCGTGCTCGAAGAAGCTTATGACCCGGCAAACCCATTGCTCGAACGCCTGCGTTTTCTGCTGATTACCGAATCGAACCTCGACGAGTTTTTCATGGTACGCGTCGCCGGGCTCAAACAAAAACTCTATAACGAAATCGACGCCGAAAACGCCGACGGCATGCAAGTGCACGAAGTCTTGAAAAAGATCAATGCCGCCGTCGCTGATTATTACGCGCGCGCCGTAACGCTGCTCAGCGACACTCTGTTACCCGCGATTGCCGAACGCGGTGTAGGCATGCTCGAAACGAAAGAGCTATCGGCGCAAGAGATGGGCGAAGTGCGTCGCTATTTCGACAATGAAATTTTCCCGATTCTGACGCCGCTCGCCGTCGACATGGGGCATCCTTTTCCGCGTCTCGCGAACCGCAGTCTCAATCTCGCAGTAACACTCAAGCGCAAGGGCAAAAATGAGGGGCCCGGATATTTCGCAGTCGTGCAGATTCCGGCGCTTTTGCCGCGGCTCTTTCTTGTTTCTGAAAAAGGCGGCAAACGCCGTTATCTTTACCTTGAAGATATAATTCGCCTGTTTCTGCACCGGCTATTCAAGGGCTTCGACGTCGAATCGGCGCATGCGTTTCGCCTGACGCGCGATTCTGATCTTGTCATCGAAGAAGACGAAGGCGAGAGCCTGATGAAGGTGGTGCAGCTCGAGCTGCGCCGCCGCGAAAAAGGTGCGGCGGTACGCATCGAGGTGCGCGATACCATGCCGGGCGAAATTGTCGCTCGTCTCGTTGCGGCGCTGGATCTTGAACCGGACGACGTCTATACCATACACGGGCAGTTACCGTTGCACGGCTTACGCGGCCTGCTCGACGATCCGAATCTCGCCGGCGAAGGATTTAAATCTTTTATGCCGGCGCTACCGCTGAAATACGAGAAGCCCGAAGAGCTATTTGCAATTATTCGCCGCGAAGATGTACTCTTACACCACCCTTTCAATTCCTTCACCGTGGTTGAAGACCTGATTTCGGCCGCGAGCGAAGATGCGACGGTACTGGGTATCAAGATTACGCTCTACCGCACCGGGCAAAAATCGCGCATCGTCGACGCGCTGATACGCGCGGCGCGTAACGGCAAACAGGTGACAGCGCTCGTGGAGTTGCGCGCGCGCTTCGACGAAGAAACCAATATCCAGTGGGCGAAACGCATGGAAGAAGAAGGCGTGCACGTCGTCTATGGTCTGATCGGTTATAAAACACACTGCAAGGTTGCACTCATTGTGCGCAAAGAAGCGAACAAAATTGTCCGCTACGTGCACATGTCGACGGGCAACTATAACTCCGCCACCGCGCGTCTCTATACCGACCTCAGTCTTATGACGGTCGACAAAGAGATCGCGCAGGACGCGACGCATCTTTTTAACTCGATCACAGGTTATTCGAAACTGCCCGCGATGCAAAAACTCGCCACTTCGCCGGGCAACCTCAAGTCGCTCGTCTTGAAACTAATACGTCGGGAAAGCGAAAATGCCCGTGCCGGCAAAAAAGCCCGGCTCATGGCCAAGATGAATTCGCTTGTCGACCGCGAGGTGATCGACGAGCTCTATCTCGCGTCGCAGGCGGGCGTGCAAATCGATCTCATCGTACGCGGTATCTGCTGCCTGCGGCCGGGTATTCCCGGCGTATCCGAGAACATCGGCGTGCGCAGCATCGTCGGGCGCCTGCTCGAACACAGCCGTATTCTCGTGGCGCATAACCAGGGCGATCCCCAGGTCTATCTCATGAGCGCCGACTGGATGCCACGGAACTTTATCCGCCGGGTCGAGATTGCCTTCCCGATCGAGAATAAGAGTATAAAAGATAAAATTATTAAGAATATTTTACAGGTCTACTTCGACGACACCGCCTCGGCACGTATATTGCAGCCCGACGGTTCGTACGTCCGCATAAAAAATGACAAGGATGACAGTAAGAACGCGCAGCGTATATTTATCGACGAGTGCCGCCAGGTGCAAGAGGCGATGCAATCGAAAGAAAAAATCAAAAAACACCTGCGCAAGATAAAACCCTTAGATTCAAGCCGCTAATGCAACGATTGCCTCGTTGAATACCGCCGCTGGCGTCCGGTAATTCAGGCGCTTTCTGGGGCGTGTATTCAGCTGATCGACCATGACGTCCAGTTGATTTTGATCC
>JAFLED010000204.1 GCA_017302045.1 Spirochaetota bacterium | reverse complement strand
GTTAACCGATCTGGGGCAACTGGGTGTGGGTAACTTACCCGGTTATATCACCGTCAACTCAGCGGGTACCTTCGCCTACCTCGTTAACACCAATGATAATCTCGTTCACGTTTACAAGGTCAGCAAAAATAACCGTAAATTAACTCTATCTAGCACGGCAACAACGGGTTCTTCACCGATCATGATTGCATTTCATGGTTCGGGTAACTTTGCTTATGTGGTGAATGCGAGCTCAAAAACGATATCGGGCTATTCTGTCGATACAACGACCGGGGCGCTAACTTCGCTGGGTGTGGCCACCCCGATGGGAGGCGCACCGACCAGAACGCCAAATTATATCGCAATTACCGGAAATTATGCAATTGTGACAGCCGCAGATTACGCAGAGCTTTACCTGTACGATATTTCCGCTACGACCGGTGCGCTGAGTGCAAACGCTACACCGACTGCGACCATTGGGGCATTGCCGAAATGGCTGATCCTTTTGGCGTCAGGAAATAATCCAAAAATCTTCGTGGCCACCGCGGGAAACAAAATCGAGTCTCTATTTTTTTCGGGATGGTCTGCAACACCAACTACCACCCAAGTTACCACTGGGGCCAACCCCATGGTCTTCAGTTTTAATCCTACGAACACGACGGCCTTCGTCTCAAACTACGATGCCGGTACGGTTTCGATTTATTCGATTTCGGGTATTACTCTCACCCCCACTACAACCGTCAGTACCTGCACTAACCCTTCGCAATCGCTGGTTAACTCTGCGGGTTTTCTCTACTTGATTTGCCGGGCCGATGGAAAAATAAACGCCTATTCATATTCAGCCAATAGCCTATCAGCGATCGGCAGTGTTACAGTAGGCACAACCCCGGCCAGCATCGCTGGCTATTGACCTTTTTCCTTTTCAACCTGTCTGAATCGCCGGTTTTTCCTTCATGGATTACAAGTCTGCCGGCGTTGATACTCACTACGCGCAGAAACTCATCCAGAACCTCAAACAGCGCATCACGGCGACGCATAAGGTGCCAAACGTGGGAGAGATCGCCGGTCAGTACGGCGGCTTTGCAGGGCGGTTTACATCTCCCCAGATACCCGGTTTTGACGTCGTGGCGACAACCGACGGCGTTGGCACCAAGACGCAGTTGCTTCGCCGCTTTAACTACCTCGACGGCATTGGTCAAGATCTCGTTGCCATGTGCGTGAACGATCTCTATTGTTCGGGCGCAACACCCGCTTTTTTTCTGGATTACATCGCCTGTGGTAAACTCGATGAAAAATGGTATGACCGCGTTCTGGGGTCGATCGCTGACGCCTGCGCAGCGACACCGATGGCACTCATGGGCGGCGAAACAGCCGAGCACCCCGGAGTCATGCCCGACGACGATTTCGACCTGGCGGGCTTTGCGGTGGGCTTCGTAAAACAAGGCAACAAACTGCCCAATCCCGATGTGCAGAAAGAAGGCGACCTGCTTATCGCACTACCCTCGTCGGGTCTGCACTCCAATGGTTTCTCCCTCGTGCGTAAGATTTTCGCCGAAATCGAGAAGAAAGATCCGGCCGAGTTTCAGACAATGATTGCACACCGCGAAGAATTTATCGCAACGTGGCTGAATCCCACACGCATCTACACCGAAATCCCGAAACTACTCGAAACCGCAGAAATAAAAGGCATGGCGCATATCACGGGCGGCGGCATACACGAGAATCTGCCGCGCGCGATCGCACCGGGCCTCGGTGCACAGGTCGAGAGCCCAGAACCGTTTCGCCTGAAAGCCGCGCCCATTCTTGAAAAATATGTTGAGCGCGATAAGCTGTTTCACACCTTTAATATGGGTACGGGGATAATCCTCATTGCCGATGAAAAACAACTGGATGCAGTGCGGCGGCACTACCCTGAAGCAGCCGTGATGGGCAGGCTCGTAACGGGATCCGGTGTGAACCTGTCCGTCTGATTATTTTTGGCAACATATTCGCCTGCGGGTGAATATGACCAAAGCAGAATTTCTCGCCAGCGAAACCGGTAAGCATTACACCGCCTTGATGCGCCTCACGGGCTTAAGGCCCGTAACAATCAATAACTATGCGCGGCGCGTCAGCGCGGCAGCCCGATACCTCAGGAAAACGCCAGTTGATCTCAACTCTCAGGATGCCGAAGAATTCATACGCCGCGCAGCCCTCGAAGGCAACTCGAATATCAATAGCATCATTACCTGCGTCGCGCTGAAGTTTTATGTTACCCGCATTCTCGAAAAGCCGTGGCATAACTTTCCATTGCCGCGCGTGCGCAAGCATCAGCAGCGCCGCGCCCGACCCTTGACGCGCGAAGAGATTCTCGCTATCATCGACCGCACGCGTGGCCTGCGCTACCGGCTGCTCTTTGCTCTGATCTATGGCAGCGGTCTGCGGGTCAGCGAAGCCTGTCATTTGCAACTGGGCGATATCGATTTTCCGAACCGGAGAGTCTATATCAAAGACGGCAAAGGCGGTCGTCACCGGGAAACGGTTCTGCCGCAGATGCTGCACAACCGGCTACAAACCTATATCGCAGAGCGGCGCCCAATCGAATGGCTTTTCCCGTCGCGTTTCACGAGCTATGAAACCGATACTCTTTTTCCGATCGTGAAAGCGACGCGACCGATTTCACCCCGAGCGGCGCAGTACGAGTTTGATCTCGCGCGCAACCGGCTAAATCTCGCCGGTCTCGTTACCATCCATTCGCTGAGGCATTCGTTCGCGACACATCTCGTCGAATATAACATGCCGTTGTTCTCAGTGCAGCGGTTATTGGGCCACCGGCATTTGAGTACAACCCTGGGTTATCTGTCTTCGATGGGCAGACCCGTCGTTGAAGATTTCAGCCCGCTCGACCGCTTAGATTACAACGCTCTCCCGGGCATCGCGCACCTGTAACAGCTGCGCGACAATACTGACCGCAATCTCGGCGGGTTCGCTCTTGCCCAGCTTCAGGCCGATCGGGCAGTGAAATTGTTCGGCGCGTGGCGGATTTACCTCTGCGGCGATCAAATCTTTCACGAGAACAGCTCTTTTACTCTTGCTACCGATCACACCCACATAAGGGAAAGGTTTCTCCCGCCGCAGGCATTCGAGCAGAACGGGAAAATCGGTCGCATGGCCCTGTGTCATCATCAACACAAAAGCCGAATCACTCAGCCGCACAACTTCGGCGGCAGTATCTGCGGTCTTTATCCTTTTTAGTTTCGGGGATTCGGGTAAACTATCGAGCCATTCTTGCCGGGGGTCAATGCAGAGTACGCGGCAATGCAGATTGAGAAGCAGCGCAACCAGCGCCTGTGCAACATGCCCGGCACCAAAAACGGCAATCTGCCAGTCTGACACGCCATAGGTTTCAAAATAGAGTTTCACCCGCCCGCCGCAGGTCATGCCCACGTCGCGTTCCAAATGCCATTCGAAATACGTGTTCGCCTGTTTGCGCCGCAGTAAATCCGCCGCGGTTGCGAGCGCCTTGGCTTCGACTTTGCCGCCGCCCACGGTGCCATAGATGAGCCCGGCTTCATCGCAGAGCATTTTTGCGCCGGATTCTTGCGGTGCCGAGCCCTGCGCCTCGGTCAGCACAACCATACAGAAGCTGCGGCCGGCTTCAATCAGTTCATGGTGCCGCAGCCAAAACACGAAGGAACTTACGGGCCGCGCAGACGAATTTTGCTGATGTCGACATCGCGCTTATCGCCGTCTTCAAACTGAATCGAATACGAATCGCCACTCACCGCCGAGATCTTGCCGGGGTAATAGCGCATGTCTGTCCATTCTGCAACAACCTTCGATCCCTTACGAATATCACCAGCCGCGGGAATCGTATCGGCCGCAATATCGCCAGCGGGGCAGCATTTTTTATCGCCGTCGTCGAAATGAATAAACCAACCCTCGGCGCAACTTTCGGCGATGGTGCCATGGTACCAGGCATTCGGTTTCCATTCAGCCCACACTGTTAAACCCGCAGCGAATTTCGTCTTCCAGGCGAAGACGGTAGTGACGCCAATCAAAAGCGAAACGAAAATCCAACGCAATGAATGTCTTTTCATTTGTTCCTCCTGTCCATTAGTGATTCGATATGTGTTAAAATTTCTTCATGGGTCGCGGGCAGCTTCATGCCCACAGTTTCACCTGGAGAAAGATACGAAAGGGCATTCTTGACCGCGCAAAAAACGGCCATGCCGAGCATCAGCGGCGGCTCTGCGACCGCCTTTGACGAGCGGATGTTAAAATCATGCAGCTTGTTCTCAAAGAAATCCAGCCTGAAATCGTCGGGGATATCTTGAATATTCGGGATCTTATACGTCGTGGGCGAATGCGACAGCAAAGCACCTTTGTCGTTGTATTTCAACTCTTCTGCCGTTGCCCAACCAATACCTTGCACAATGCCGCCAACGAGCTGACCGCGGTCGATGCCGGGGTTGATCGATTGCCCGATATCCATCAGCACATCGAGGCGGTCGATGGTCAGCGCCCCCGTGAAACGATCGATCGAAACCTCGGCGACACAGGCACCGTTCGTGAAATAGTAGAAGGGACTTCCTTTCCCTGTGGTGTAGTCAAAATCAATGCCGGGCGTCGCATAGAAACCATGCTCGCCCATCGAGATTCGCTCGCGCCAGGCTTTCTGTGTCAGTTCGGCAAAAGTCATACGGCGCTCGCCCCCCCCCCTGCCTCCCCCCAAATTTGGGGGGAGGTGCCCGTCAGGGCGGTGGGGGGCGAAACTAAAAACCTCACCATTCTTAATTTCGATATCGGCCGTAGGGCAATCCAATAACTTCGCTGCGAATTCAACCAGCCGCTCGCGTATCTTGCGGCAGGCCACGGCGGCCGCGTTGCCGTTGAGGTCGGTGCCAGCCGAGGCCGCGGTCGGCGCCGTGTTATTCGATTTTTCGCTCGATGTCGCCATCACGCGCACATCTTCAAATCGGATGCCCAGCTCATCGGCGACAATCTGCTGAACCTTAGTATAAAGACCCTGGCCCATTTCGGTGCCACCGGTCGAAACCTGCGCGGTGCCGTCGGTGTAGACATTCACGAGCGCATTACCCTGATTCAGAAATTTTGTCGTGAATGAAATGCCAAATTTGACACCGGTGAAAGCAAGGCCTTTGAGCCTCACCCCCATCCCCTCTCCTAAAGCAGAGGGGGGCCGAGCCGTTGAGGTATTAAACAGGTGGATCGCCTTCCTTCTCTCTGCATAACCCGAGTTTTCATACAATTGATCGAATAATTCTGGCAGCACATTGTTCTTCACGGGCTGCCCGTAGTGTGTGGAGCAATTTTCGCCTTCGTAAATATTCCGCCGGCGTACCTCGTACGCGTCGAGTTTCAGCCGCGCCGCAATGTCTTCGAGAATATTCTCAATCGCCGCAACACCCTGCGGCCCACCAAAGCCGCGAAACGCGGTATTCGAGGGATAGTTCGTACGGCAGATCGTGCCCGTCGCGCGCAGGTTCGGTATATTATAACAGTTATCGGTGTGAAAAAGCGTGCGCGCGATGATCGAGGTTGAAAGATCTGCCGTGCAGCCGCCGTCGGAAAAATAATCGATCTTGAGCGCGCTGACGCGGCCCTCAGAGTTATATCCGACTTCATAGAATGATTTCACCGGGTGTCGTTTGCCCGTCACCATCATGTCGGTGTCTTTATCAAACTGGCAGCGTGCGGGCCGGCGCGTCTTTTGCGCCACAATCGCGGCCATGAGCGCCGGCATGACAGCCTGCGTTTCTTTGCCGCCAAAACCGCCACCCATGCGCTTGCAGATGCAGACGACATCGCTGTGCTTGAGGCCGAGAACTTCGGCGACGACTTTTTGCACCTCGGTGGTGTTTTGCGTCGAAGAATGCACAACGAGTTCGCGGCCCTCGCCTGGTACGGCATACGCAGCCTGCGATTCGAGATAAAACTGCTCCTGGCCGCCCGTAAAGAACTCACCTTTGACACGATGCTCGGCGGCCGCAAGCGCAGACTCGACGTCGCCCTGTTCCATTTTGATCGTCTTATCAATGAAAAGTTTCTTTTCGCGCGCCTCGTCGATAGAGAGAACTGCAGGCAACTCTTTGAGTTCGAGTCTTACGGCTTTTTTCGCCTGCTGCAAAAGCTCGCGCGTCGGGGCTGCGACGACGACAATGGGTTCGCCTAAATAGTGGGCATGCGTTTCGGCAAGAAAGACCTCGTCTTTGATAATCGGGCCGAAGAGATTGATGCCTTCAATGTCCTTGCAGGTGTATGCAATAGCACCGGGAACTTGCGCGACACCACTGGTATCGACGCGCAAAATTTCACAATGTGCAAAGGTACTGCCTACGAAATCGACGATGAGCTCGCCGGGCAGTTGTGGCATGTCAGCAATATAAGGCGCCGCACCCTGAACGTGACCAATGGCCGATTCGTGAGGGAGTGAGGTTCCAACGGCGCCGCTTTTCATTTTCCGGATCTGCCGCCTGTTTTATTTTACCGTCAACGGCGAGCGCTGCACAACCTCATAGGGTTTCGCGGGATAGTTGGCATGCAAACGGATTTCGTAAGTCCCTGGAGTCTCAGGCGCTTTCAAAGTAGTGCTGGTTGCGCCATCTTCCACATAAACCCAGGCACCCCATTCACTGTCGGCCGCGCCTGGGTCGATGATGGTAATCCAGTATTTGTTCTCTGTGGGCGAAGCCATGGCTTCTTTGTAGGTAACAACGACCGAAGAACCCGCAGCCGCCGTTTTTGGCGCGCTATACATTTTTGCCCAGGCACTGATAGCCGTAACAGCCAAAAGACAAAAAGCGATCGCTGCTTGCTTGCTCAAAA
>JAFLED010000203.1 GCA_017302045.1 Spirochaetota bacterium | reverse complement strand
ACCGGCAATAGCGTTGTTTGTGGCGATTGTGGTGTCGATGGCAGCCAGACCCGAACGCGATTGACCGCCGATTGTCGCAAACGAGCCGCCAGCAAAAAGCACAGTTCCCGAAAGCGCCAGGGCCCGCACGGTATTGCTGGCGCTGGGGTTAAAAGTGGCGACTGCGCCTGTTGTAACATCTACTTCGGCGAGGCGGGCCCGCGCCTGGCCGCCTACGTTTGCAAATAGCCCGCCGATATAGGCCTTTGATCCGGTAGCGGCGATCGCCATCACCGTGCCGTCGGCATCGGCGCTCCAGCCGAGCGCAGTACCTGTCGTTGCATTCAGCCCGGCAAAACGCGCGCGCGTTTGACCGCCAATGGTTGTGAATAATCCACCCGCCAGTAGTACATTAGAAGACAGCGACAGAGAGAACACATCGCCATTCGCATTCGGATTAAAATTTGTATCAAGGCTACCATCCGCCAAAATATGCGCAATACGGCTGCGCGGTACGGTGCCGACATAAGTGAACGTACCGCCGATATAATAGCCGCCATTACCGTCGGCCACGGCGGCGTAAATTTCGCCCCGAACCTTTTCTTTACTGTGTGAAAGGCGGGCGCCCGAATTGCCGTCCAGAATGACCCCGGTGCCGACATATCTGCCGGCGTATGAAAATCCACCGCCAAAATACAGGATTCCGTCGGCCTCGACCATCGTGTTCGTCAGGCCGTTAAAACTCACCGAGATAGTATTATGCGGTTCCGGTTCGATTTCCCAAAAACGCCCCCAGGATTTACACCCGGGAAGCAAGAAGAGCAGAGTCCAAAGGGCGATGTAGGCTGCGAAATTCTGTCTATTCAGTTCGGGCTCCCTGATCGATCCAGCGTCCCAGAAGAGCGCGCTCTTCGGGGGTCATGTTGGTTTTGTTCCCAAAGGGCATTGAAGTCGTTTCAACAGCCCTTTGTTTGATTTTTGAGGCCATTACGGCGATCTGAGACGGGGTGTCGTACTTTACACCATTTGGGGCTACCTTGAAGATTTGGTCGGTCGGCTTCTCGGAGTGGCATCCCCGGCAATGTTTTGTCATCAGAGCATCGACTTCTTTAAAAGCGACGGGAGCGCCTGCTGCCTGTTTTTTAGGTGCGGTTAACCAGATCACCGCGGCGAAGACGGTTACACTGATGGCCCAGGGCCAGAGTGGGGTGGATTTACCCTGGCGATGGCGCATGGACGCGCCTTCGTTCGCGCCGACAGGGATGTCGTCTTTGCGCGAACCCCGCAGATTGAACCAGTGGCGGATTAAGGCCCCACCCATCGAGATCGCGCCCAAAATCGCCCAGTTGTATTCATGCGAGAAGGTCATCGGGTAATGGTTCGAGATCATGATGAAGAGCACGGGCAGTGTCAGGTAGTTGTTATGCAGCGAGCGGTTCTTCGCCATTTCTGCCATTTTCTTTTCGGGCAAACGGCCCTGCTCTTTCGCATTAACGAGCTCGCGCTGTGAAGGTATGATGACAAAGAAGACATTCGCAACCATGATCGTGCCGAGCATCGCGCCGACATGCAGGTAGGCCGCACGGCCACCGAAGGTGTGGCAGATATACCAGGTCGCGCCCATCACAAGAGTAAAAAAAACAATCCCAAACGCGAGCTGGCTTTTGCCTAAAGGCGAGCGTTGCAGCAGATCGTAGACAAACCACCCCGCCAGAATAAATCCCACACCGATGCCGATGGCGGCACCTGATCCGATTTTCGCGATGGCAGTGTCGACGAGATAGACCTGGGGATTCAGGTAGTAGACTAAGACGAGAAGGCTGATGCCCGAAAGCCAAGTCGTGTAGGCCTCCCACTTGAACCAATGCAGGTCATGGGGCAGTTCTTTAGGTGCGAGCGCGTAACGCTGTACGCGATAAAAACCCCCGCCGTGTATGGCATGCAGCTCTCCGTCTTTTTCACCGTCGGGTGCATTGGGTTCGTCTGGTTTACGTACGTTGTTATTTAGCCAGACAAAATAAAACGAGGCGCCGATCCAGGCGATGCCGGCGATCATATGCAGCCAGCGCACACCGAGTTGCAGCCAGTCGAGTAGGTAGTTTTCCATAAAGATTGAGTTCTCTGTTTTGCAGCAAATATCGGGTCAATAAAAAGATTCCCGGCGCAGGGAAAAGTCCAGCGCCGGCGGCATGCGTGCGATTTTTTATTCGATTCTGGTCGCGGTGGCCGGCCTTAGCCAACTGCAAGGCCAACAAGACGAGCCCAACGCAAAACTCATGGCGGCGATTGCTTCGGGTAACATCAAAGATGTCGAAGAGGCTCTACCAGTCGATAAAGCGCAACTGAACCGGCCCGCAGCCGATGGGGCTTTACCCCTGCTCTATGCGGCCGAGCGCAACTTTGCCGACGCGGTTGCGCTTCTCGTCAAAAAAGGTGCCGACGCCAACGCCGTCGACGCCGAAGGGCGCACCGCACTCATGCTCTGTGGTCTCGATATGTATCATATCCGCATGACCGGTGGCGGGCGCACGGCTCCTGGTCTTAAAGAAGAGATGAAGAAAGATAAGAAGGCCCTCGCAAAGCGCCAGAAAGCCGCCGGTAAAATCGTTGCCCTGCTCATCAAAGCCGGTGCAGATGTGAATCGCGCCGACAAAGAAGGGGCTACCGCCTTACACCATGCGGTACGGCGCGACGATTTGACTGTCGTTAAGGCGCTGGTTGCCGGTGGCGCTAAGGCCGATGTCCGCAATAAACAGGGGCAATCCGCCTTAGGCATTTTGAGTCAAGGCGTTGGTCAACCCAGCAAAGATACCGAAGAAATTCGTCAGCTGCTGAAGAAAGCTGGCGCTGCAGAATAACAGGGTTTACGGGCTAAGCTCTCTCTGCCGGATTGAGGCATGGTCGATCAGTATGCCGTCGAAGATCGGGCGCTCGCCTTAGAAATTACCAAGTCTGAAATTTTACGCATCAAGATACTGTTAGGTATTTTCGGCACGCTGTTTTTGCTGAGCGGTGCGTTTTACCTGATTGCACCGGAAAGGTACGCGGAGATTTTTCAAGGCCGCCTCGACGTTGGGCGATTGCCGGTCTTTTTCGGTATCGTAACGCTGCTGTATTCTTTCGGGCTTGCGGTCACTTCGGCGTTTGCGCGGCGGGGAAAAAACCTGCCGGCCGTGGGTCGCTTCGTTAATGCGGCGGTCGAAGGCATGCTCCCCTCGGCGGCGTTGTGGTTTTTAAGCCTGCGCGGCGATGTCGTCGGTTCACTGTCGATGCCACCGCTCATCGCCTATTCGTTTTTTGTCGTGTTATCTGTCACGCGGTTAAATCCGTTGATTTCGCTGACTACCGGATTCACGGGTGCGGCGACGTATCTCTGGTTCGCCTACACCACCATACACGCGGGTAATCCGCCCGTGGAGTCGGTGCTATTTACGCTGCCCAGCCATGTCATCAAAGCGGTTTTCATTTTTTTGAGCGCAGCCATCGCCGCCTTTGTCGCTTCGCAGCTGCGCAAACGTGTGATGCATGTCATCGATTCGGTGCGGCAAAAACAGGAGCTGGAAACCCTGTTCGGCGAACACGTGTCGCAAGAGGTCGTGCAAAAACTCGTCGCTTCGCGCGGTAACGATCTGGCCGAGATACGCCACATCACGGCCCTGTTTCTCGACATACGCAGCTTCACGACTTTCTCAGAAAGCCGCAGCGCGCACGAGGTTTATACCGAGCTCAATAAGCTGCTCGATTTTATGATCGATATTGTGCATGAACATTCGGGTATCATCAACAAGTTTTTAGGCGACGGATTTCTCGCGGTCTTCGGGGCTCCGCTCGACGATAACAGCCACGCACTGAATGCGGTAAAAACCGCACAGAAGATCTCTGAAGAACTCAAGAAACGCACCGCCGATGGTTCGGTCGTAAACCTCGGTATTGGCATCGGTATTCACAGCGGCGAAGCACTAACGGGTAACGTGGGTTCGAATAAGCGTAAAGAGTATACTGTGATTGGCGACGTCATCAACGTCGCTTCGCGTATCGAACAATTAAATAAGCAGTTCAAGACAGAAATTCTTGTCTCTGAAGAGGTGCGCACCGCGCTCGGCAACCCCGCCACGCTGATTGAGAAGGGTGAGGTTGCGGTTAAAGGACGGGAAAGACCCGTCCGTGTGTTTAGCCTGACCTAAGGTGCTGACTCGACGCGGTTGATATACTGCTGTACGGTTTTTTCGTTGGTCTTCACCGCTTCGCGTTTATGCCAATCATAGGTGAGCTGCAGAATATAAGTCGTGTTGCGCAGGTGCGGTAAATAATAATCGCGCTTGAACGACAAGCGCAGCGGATTGACTTTCGTGTTTTCGAGATCGCCTACCCGTAGCGGCGGCTTGGGTCGCTGGTTCATCGCCGTGGTGAGTACAATGTCGTTGGCCCCGACCTTTGCAGGGTCTTTATGAATGAAGCTGTTGTTGGCGGTCTCTTGCTTGCGGAGAGAAATTGTAGTGAAGGCCGATTCGATGCGTGACACTTTATCGCCCGTGAAGCAGATTTGGATATTCTGCACTTTATAATCGATCGGTGCCGACTTGATGCGCACCATCTCATGGTTCTCGGCATGCGCGTCGACTTCGAGGCATTCTCCGTTTGCGGTCAGGCGAACTTTGGTTTGTTGCGGCGCCATGTGGATGGATTTCAGGTTGCGGAGCGAATGCAGCTTTTCGATTTTTACGATTTCTTCTTTGATCTGCGAATCGAGCGCCTGGTCTTCGAGGTTCACCTCGGTATCGGGTGCATTTTTGTATGCGCTATCGATCGCCTTAATGCCGGCCGCAAGGGCGAAGAGCCCTGCGAACAGGAGGGCGAAGGCAGTGAATCGGGACATCATGCTTGTCGATCGGCATAATTCTCTAAAAGCAAGAGTACTTTTTTATCATTTCTTTTCTGCTTTACTGCCATCCGCTTGGCATAAAAGATGCTGACTTAAGCCCAGACGCGCTATGCCAGCCACCCGAGAAAAGATTGTCTTTTATCTGAATCACGACCGCGTTGAAATTACGTGCGAAGACGCCTTTCTCACGCTCTCGACCTGGCTGCGTGTGAAAAAAGCCATGACCGGCACCAAGGTCGTCTGCAGTGAAGGCGACTGCGGCGCCTGCACGGTGATTTTAGGTTGGATGAACCCCGTCGGCAAACTCGAATACCGCATTGTCGATTCCTGTATCCAGTTTTTATTCCAGCTCGACTCTTGCCACGTCATTACCGTCGAAGCGCTCACAGAGAACGGAAAATTACACCCGGCGCAGCAGGCCATGGTCGAATGTTTTGGTTCGCAGTGCGGTTTTTGCACCCCCGGTTTTGTCATGGCACTGGCCGATCTGGCCGAGAAAGAGCAATCGCATACTACGACCTCTATCAAAGACAAACTTGCGGGTAATCTTTGCCGCTGCACCGGTTATGAAGCGATCGTTAAGGCGGGTTTAGCTCTCAATGCCGCCCAGCAGGTAAAAATCAGCGAGCGTTTTGACCGTAAGGCGATGGAAGCCGAGTTTGCAAAAACTGCGGGGCAATCGCTGAAAATTGAAACAGCCAGTGGCCAAATCTTCTTTAAACCCGCCGATCTCGGCGAGGCGCTGAAGTTGCGCGCGGCAATGCCGCAGCTGAGATTAGTTGCTGGTGCAACCGATTTAGGCGTGCAACACAACAAAGGCCGCTCGGTCGTCACGCACGCGATGTTTATCGCGCATCTCGGCGAGATCGGTGACGTTCAGAAAAGGGGTGATCTGCTCGAAATAGGCGCGACGGTGAACTGGTCTGAGGTGCTGGCTGCGACCGAGGCCGATCTTCCCGAACTGCATGCCATCCTCAAAGTTTTTGCCGCCGAACAGATCAGAAACGCGGCCACGATCGGCGGTAACATCATCAATGCCTCGCCGATCGCCGATTCGTTGCCTTGTCTTTTTGCTCTCGACGCGCGGCTGGTTTTGAGGTCGGTGAGTGGTTCGCGTGAAGTGGCTATCAATGGCTTTTATTCTGGGTATAAGAAGTTCGACCTGCGCGCCGATGAAATTCTGGCGAAGATCATTCTACCCTTACCGAAGACAAATAGCCTCTTCAAACTCTATAAAGTTTCGAAGCGCCGCGATCTCGATATCTCAACTGTTACACTGGCGATTCATCTACAAATGGCAGGTGCTAAGATTGCGGGCGCGCAATTAGCGGCAGGCGGTGTGGCGGCGACCATTCTGCGTCTCGCGAACACAGAGAAACTTCTCATCGGCGCAGAGTTGTCGGCAGAGCTTTTTCACAAAGCCGGCGACATGGCCATGTCTGAAATTCAACCGCAGAGCGATGTGCGCGGTTCGGCAGATTTCCGCAAAATACTCATTCGTAACCTTTTTCATAAGTTCTATTTTGAAACTTCTCAGGCGGTGGGTGCAAAGGCTGGCTGATGGCAGAACTCGACGCAGCGGGTGAACAAGCTAAACGCGCCGAAAAGCGAGCCGAGAGCCGTCGCCGGGTGATGGATATCATCGAGCCGAGGCTGATGACAATCCTGATTTTTTTGCCGCCTACGGCGGGTATCATTCTGGGTGGCGTTTTCGTGACTGCGTACCGGCGCCTTATGGGGCAACCACAAGCTCTAAATCAAAGCGACTCTGTGACCATGGGCTTGGGTATTTTTAGTCTGGTTGGCCTTGTGGTCATACTTCTTTTATCGTTCCGTGTATACCGCGGTGCGCCAACGCGGTTTCCGCGTTTGTTGAGAGTCGCGCCGATTACGGCGTTGGCTGGCATCGCCTTTGGCACCATCATCGCCTGGCTCAAAGCCACAAACCGTATCCATTAAGAAACAAAGTAAGTATAGAAAAGGAGAGAATATGTTACTGGCAAAGAAAATTTTGAGCAAGCAAGCAGCG
>JAFLED010000202.1 GCA_017302045.1 Spirochaetota bacterium | reverse complement strand
AAAGGGCGGGTGGCCCGACAAGCCGGCAAATCACAAAAATAGTTGCCATAGCAACCATTAGGATGTATACTGTTGTTATGATTCGCGTCGAACAGGCTTTCGGCTTTCAGATTGTGCGCATGGCTCGCCTCTTGCGGGTGCACTTTACGCGCTTCGCCGAACGCGCAGGTTTCGACGTCACACAAGAACAATGGCTGATTCTGAATAAACTCGCGCAAAACCCGGGGCAATCGCAGCTGAATCTCGCCGATTCTTTAATACACGACAAACCGAATATCACGCGCATTCTCGCGGGGCTCGAACAGAAAAAACTCATACGCCGGCGCCCCGATAACGAAGACCGGCGCGTGATGCGTGTCAGCCTCACCGCCGCCGGTGAAAAACTGCACCGCGAATTCTCAGAGCTCGTCGCGGCAGAGCGCGACCGCATGCACGCGGGTCTTACCGAACGCGATTTCGAAAACCTGATGCGTATCGTCGATACGCTCGAAAAAAATATCATGGGATCTTTCGTTTAAAGGAAGGATTCCACGGCCTCATAGGCATAATAGTTGCCTTAGCAACTAAAGGAGAAAATATGAACAATTGGTTAACAGCGACGATTATTTCAGGCGCGGCTTTGGCCGGCGCGGTGGAGGCCGAAAAACCGGCAACCGCGGAAAAAGAACTGCGTAAGCGCATCGAAGAGTTCCGCGATGCGGGCGATGCGCGCGATACGCAGGCTATCCAACGTGTGCTGCACAAAGACTTTCGTCTCGTTGCCTACATGGGTGACGCGAAAGATGCGGTGCTGATCGATAAGGCGGGTTATACGGGTGCGCTTGAAGCGGGCAAGATGGGCGGTGTCAGGCGTGAACTGAGTATCGTCTCGCTCGATATACGCGGCGATCAGGCGACCTGTAAGCTGCGCATGCAGTCGAGCGCCCTGAAGTTCGATAACTACATGCAGTGGGTGAAGACCGCCGAGGGCTGGCAGCTCTTGAACGATCTCACGCACGCGGTGCCGCAGGGTAAATAATGCGCCGCTGGCACCTCGCGCTCGTCATGGCAACACCGGCTTTACCGCAAAACAGGATGATCTATGCGCCGCAGGTTTATGAGACCGAGGCGTATGGTTTCGCACAGGCGGTCACAAACGACGGTCTGATACTGCTTTCGGGACAGGTCGGCTGGACCAGAGAGCGCCAGTTGCCAACACCGGGAGATTTCGCGGCGCAGGCACGGCAGGCGCTCGCGAATATCCGGCATATATTGCTGACAGAAAAGCGCAGCCCGAATGCGATCATGCGCCTGCGCTGGTATGTCGTCGCTTTAGAGCGGGAAAAAATGCGGCAGATCAACGCGCTGCAGGCGGATTTTTTTAGCGGCGGTTACAAACCGGCTTCGACGGTTGTGGGTGTTGCCGCGCTGGGCCGCAGCGAACTTCTTGTCGAAATCGAAGCCGAAGCGCGTTAGTTTTGCGCGCTATTTCAAGCGCACCAACTCGCCCTTGCGTTTCACAATATTTTTATAGTCCCACTGGATTACCCTGGCTTTTTTGAGCCAGCGTTTTAGATCTGCAGCCTTTATTTCTTTCACATCGGTGAAGGTCAGCGATGCGTCTTTGAATTTACCGGTGCCCGGCTCGAGTTTCGCCTCTTCGAAATCAGCGCCGCTCCAGAACATCAGGCGAATGCCTGCTTTCAGTTTACTGTACCCCACAATGGGATTTCCCTCGAGAAACCAAACCGGGTGCCGGTGCCATATTTTGTTCTCGGCACCTTTCAGATGGGCATCGATCAGCTTCGCCAGTTCGTCGCAAATCGCGCGTTCGCCTGCCGCTTGCCCCTTGTTATAAGCCGCAATTTCTTTATTCATCGGAAACCATCGCCGCGGCGGTAAATCCGCCTGTTATTTTTTCAAAAGCTTGAACGCGTGGTTCCAGCTGCCGCCCGTGAGACCGGGGATGCACCACAGAATGCAGAGCGGTTCAATCGCACGCGCAGCAGTCGCCGCGCCCATGTCTTCAACCTCAAAACCGAATTTCACCAGAATTTCAGAAACATCTTTTTTCGCACCCGCATTGTTGCCGCAGATGAACATCGTCGGTGCCGAGGCAAACTGCGGGTTCACCATATGCGGCCCGCCGATCATGCTGAAGGCTTTGACAAAATGCGCCTCGGGATTCGCGGCCTGCAGATCTTCCATGAGCGAGCGGTTGATGCTGGTAAAGAATTTCAGCACGCCATTCTCGGGCGCGGCCCCCTCTTCGATGGGGTTCGTGGGGTCGATGATGGTTTTGCCCCTGAGGTGGGCCTCACCCGCGAGGCCCAGCGCGGCGTGCGCGACTTTGCCTTTGACGGCGAGCACCAGAATTTCGCCGAATGCCGCGGCGTCGGCAAAACTGCCTATGCTAATTTTGCCATTTGTCTTCGCGGCAAACTCGGCGAGCTTCTGGGCGTCGCGCGTACCCATTTTGACATCGTAACCATGCTTTAAAAAACCCTGGGCGAGTGTCTGTGCGACGCTGCCCGAACCCAACACACCGATTTTTTTGGCCATTTTTTTATCCCCCGCCGTCGTAATTGAAATTGACACATTCAACACATTACGCTCCATGTCGAGTGAAGTTAACACAACTCGCCCGATTCTTACTCGTCTGCGCTTTGCCGTGGATGACCATGCGCTGTGAGCAGTTGCTCGATGCGCTCAACAACGCGAACAAGCAAGATGCGGTGGCATCGAACACCGACCTCGGCAAGGCTGGCAAGTGGACGATACTTGTCTATCTCGATGCGGATAATAACCTTGAGGGCGCGGGTGTGGGTGACGTGCAGGAAATGATAACCAAGGCCACAAGCGGTGGCTATGGCAATAACAAGGTGTACGTCCTTATGGATCGTATCAATGGGTATGATATAACAAATATGCCGAATGGGTTTGGTAATTTTGAAGGATCGCGACTCTTTGAAGTTGTAACGGGAACCGGCACCTTAACACCCAGATCACCCGGAGCATTTTTCGCTAACGGTGGCAACGATGGCGCAACAGGTACATCGGAGATTAATATGGGTGACCGGGCAATTCTTGAGGGTTTTCTGAAATGGGGCTTGGCACAGGCATCAACAAACGGAAGTGATTATGTCTACTTGGATATCTGGGATCACGGCGCCGGTTGGGGAGGCCAAGCGTATGGCGGCAATGCAGTCGCATGGGATGACACCAATAGCCATGATGCGCTTTCGATAGATGAAA
This sequence comes from Spirochaetota bacterium, assembly GCA_017302045.1. GTDB lineage: Bacteria > Spirochaetota > Leptospiria > Turneriellales > Turneriellaceae > Turneriella. The sequence continues at coordinate 3,687 of JAFLED010000202.1, read as the reverse complement.
TTCGAACCGCCATCACGAATGCCCATGCTGCTGGGACCTCCAACGGGAAAACTGTAACGATTCTTGGGTTTGATGCTTGTTACATGGGCACGGTAGAAAACGCTTTTTCTTTCAAAGATCTGGTAAAGATTGTTATTGGCTCAGAAGAAGTTGAACCTGGTAACGGTTGGGATTATTCGGCTTGGTTGCCAGGAAGCGACACAAGCCCAACGGATCTCGCGAGCAAAGTTGTTACAACCTATGGAGCTTATTATGCTGCCCAAGGTGGACAGAACGTTACTCTCGCAGCCTACGACCTTTCAAAATCGCCTTCTGTACAGAGCGCTGTAGACAGCTTTGTAGGCGCGATTGGCAGCGCAACTTCTAGCCAAGTTACCACGGCGCGCACTCAGGCACAAAACTACAATAACAACTTAGCTGTAGACCTGTATCATTTCGCGCAGCTCATCAATATCCCAGAATCTAATGGCTTGAAAACTTCAATCTCGAATATGGTTATCAAAGAGACGCATACCACGGGCGGCTCCGTAAAAAATTCGTATGGCATGACCGTATATTTTCCAACGTCGACCGGCGATTACGATACAACCTACAACAACACAGTTTTTGCGACACTGACAAAGTGGGATGACTTTATCTCAGGCAAGATAAACACGTATCAGGCATCAGCAAATGAACCAGGGGATGCAACCTGCGGCACCGAATCGAACAATACATCATCCACTGCCACAAGTTTTGTTTCAAGATTTACGGGCAGTGGTCCATATACATTGAATTGCACGGGTTATATCTATACGAACACGGATATTGACTATTATCGCTTTGGCTTAACGACCGGTCCGGGGTCTGGCACAATTCGCGTGCAACTTACGAATATTCCGGCCGGGGCAAACTATGACGTTTATCTTTATATCCCCTACTTCAGCCCATCCAGCCATGTCGCGGTTGGCTATAACTCAAGTAATGGAAATGAAGATTTTACCTACAATGTTCCCGATGGAGTAACCACTATTACACTACCTGCATTGGGAACTTGCCAACCACCAACTGCCGGTCAGCCACAGGGGAATTCAGTCTATCAGCAAGGCTATTGTTATGGCAACGGAACCGGCAGTTCCACAGCAAACCACAACGTCTATGTTATTGTCAAAGGCAGAAGCGGTTCGTATAATCAGCTTAGCAAATACACTCTTACCGTAACGGCAACCGGAACACTGCAACCACTTCAACCCGGGGAATAAATCATGCCAATCACTACCATCCGCTTATTTTCCTTAACATTTTTTATCGCAGCCGGCGTAACGATCGGTTGCTCCTGCAAAACCAAAGCCGAAGAAAACATCCCCAAACCCGACACAACCCAACCCGTGGGCCAAATCGAAACCATCACCGGCTTCGTCGCCGTGAACGACAACAATGGCAATCCCCAGGTCTTGATCGAAGTCAGAAAAGATACCCGCTCTAAAATCTCATACGAGGTCACCGGCAACCAAAAAGACGCCGTCGCCGCGCAGAAGGGTAAAAAAATTACCGCCACCGGTATTGTGCGCAATCTCAGTCCCTTTCACAAACTCATCGACGTCAGTGTCATAGAATAACCAGGAGAATCCATGAAGAAAATTTATTTGATATTGCTGGCCGTACCGCTCGTGAGCGGCGCGTTTTTTACCGCCTCTGCGAAGCCAGCGCCTGCGGTTGCACCAGCACCCGCGGCAGCAGTACCGCCTGTCGACGATAAAGACAAGAACAAGATTCCCAAAAAGTCGGCGTTTCGCCTGCAGATCGGTTTTGTCACCGGTGTGCAAGCTGGCCCGATCGGCTCCAATAGCCTTATTCAAAAAGACGTCGATAGCATGACGAGCGCCGTGAACGCAGCAAATCTTTCGGCAGCTTCGGGATCGCCCCCCGCGGCAGTCACGAACATGTCTGCCGTCACCTATGCAGTACCGCTCGGCATTTCGCTGCAAACTGTACTTTTCGATTTCTTTCGTATTCGCCTGCAAGCGACTTACGATATTCCGATTCCAACAACGAATGAGTACACCGATACCAGCAGCGGCGCGACAAAAACTTTCCGTTCCGATATACGCGTGAGCCAACTGCAGGTACCGCTGCTCTTCATGTTCGACATTCCCGTCGGCCGTGAGAATAATATCTATCTCGGCGGAGGTCCCACTCTCTACTGGGGCACCATCGAGAAGACCATCAATGAAACGAACAAGACAACGGGAGCTTCCCTGAACGACACGGACAAAATCCAGGGCTTTGCGTATGGACCAACATTTATCATCGGTATACAGCGTCGCCTGACCCCCTACGTTTCAGTCAGTGCAGACTTTCTCTACCAGATGGGAGCTCGCGGTGGCTTTCAGGATAAGCACCAAAACGACTCAAGCAACAACAACCCCACCGGTTTCAGCGACCTGAACGGAAACTCAGGGAGCGAAAAGAACGCAACCGATGGCTCGTTCAATACCGGAACGCCCAAAATCATGAACTATGAGGGTGTGCGTTTTCTGCTTTCGCTCAACCTGCACCTGGATCTTTGATTTCGCCTGGGGCGGCTCGCCGCCCCAAAGCGCAAGACGCCCTGTCTTCGTATCGAAAACTTCCCCATGATTTCAGTGAACGAATATTTTAATGGCAACGTTAAATCCCTGACGCTCGAAACGAAGGGCAACAAGGCAACCGTGGGTGTTATGAAAGCCGGTGAATACGAATTCTCGACGGGCCTCAAAGAAATTATGACGGTCGTTGCCGGAGCAATGACGGTGAAACTGCCCGGCGCCACGGACTGGCAGAATTTTGCCGCAGGCCAGAAGTTCGAGGTCGCGGCGAATTCCAAATTCCAGCTCAAGATCGCCGGCGACGCCGCGTATCTCTGCGAATTTATCCCCTGATTTTCCCGACGCGCCGCGTCACCAAACGCCTGCTGTGAGCCGGGTCGACTGATGGAAGAAAAGGTAGCCAAGCGCGAGCGCGAGGGGGCAATCCTCAGAGCTGCGAAGAAGATTTTCGCCGAACAAGGCTACCATGAAGCCAGCATCGACGACATCATCAAAGAAGCCGATATTGCGCGCGGCACCTTTTATCTCTATTACAGCGGCAAACGCACGATCTTCGCTGCGATTCTGAACCTCACGCTCGAAGAAGTAAACCGCAATATCGCAGCGATCAGCCTCGATTCCGGCGCGCCGTCTCCCGTCGATCAGGTGAAGGCAAATGTACGACGCGTCTTTAACCTGCTGATCGCCGACCGCCACATCGCCGACATCCTTTTCGTGCGCGCGCTCGGTATCGACGCCGAGGCCATGGAAACCCTGAATGCCTTCTACAAAAAAACCGCCGATCTGCTGGCGCGCGCATTGACCCAGGGCATGACCATCGGTCTTCTCAACAAATGCGATCCGCAGATTGCGGCCTACAGCATCATCGGCAGTGTAAAAGAAGTTTTTTTACAGGTCATTTTAGCCGGAGAGCCCTCACCGCAAAAAATCGATGCCGTCATCGACGAGATCATTCGTGTGAACCTTTATGGCTTTTACACGCGCGGCGGATTAATCTAAGGAACCTCTGAAAAACCCTTGATTTTTGGAGAATTTGTGCCATATATTAGTTATGGCGCAACAGACTTTTTCTTCCGGTGATTTTGACAGATATGTCAAGACTACAAAGCGGCAGGTTTTC
>JAFLED010000201.1 GCA_017302045.1 Spirochaetota bacterium | reverse complement strand
CCAGTACCTGACACTCGGCGACCGCGCGACGATCTCGAACATGGCACCCGAGTACGGCGCGACCGCCGCGATGTTCTTCATCGACCAGCAGACGCTCGACTACCTGAAACTTTCGGGCCGCACCGATGAGAATGTGAAGCTCGTCGAAATCTATGCAAAACAGGCGGGCTTCTGGGCCGACAGCCTCAAGAGTGCAAAATACGAGCGCGTCCTCAAATTCGATCTTTCGACAGTGACGCGCACGCTCGCCGGGCCCTCGAACCCGCATAAGCGTGTGAGCACAACTGACCTCGCGAAAAACGGCATCGCCGCCGCCTGGACAGAAGAAGCGGGCAAGATGCCCGACGGCGCCGTCATCATTGCCGCGATCACAAGCTGCACGAACACCTCGAATCCACGCAACGTCATCTCTGCGGGCCTCTTGGCGCGCAACGCGAATGCGAAAGGGCTCGTGCGCCGGCCATGGGTAAAATCATCGCTCGCCCCGGGATCAAAAGTGGTGCAATCTTATCTTGAAGAAGCCAAACTTTTGCCTGAACTTGAAAAACTCGGCTTCGGTGTCGTCGCGTTTGCCTGCACGACCTGTAACGGTATGTCAGGTGCGCTTGATCCAAAGATTCAAAAAGAAATTATCGACCGCGACCTCTATGCGACGGCTGTACTTTCCGGTAACCGTAACTTCGATGGTCGGATTCACCCCTATGCTAAACAGGCTTTCCTCGCGTCACCGGCTCTCGTGGTGGCTTACGCGATTGCGGGCACAGTACGTGTCGACATCGAAAAAGACCCCCTCGGTAAAGACCAGAGCGGTAACCCGGTTTATCTTAAAGATATCTGGCCCTCAGATGCCGAGATCGATAAGATTGTCGCTGCGAGCGTGAAACCCGAACAGTTCCGCGCGGTCTATGACCCGATGTTTGCGCCACGCGCGGCTTCGGGTAAAAAGATCAGCCCGCTCTATGACTGGCGCGCGCAGTCGACGTACATCCGCCGCCCGCCGTATTGGGATACCGAAGGTGTCGGTGCACTCGCCGCAAACCCGCGCACGCTCAAGAACCTGCGTCCTCTGGCTATTCTGCCCGACAACATTACCACCGACCACCTTTCGCCTTCGAATGCGATTCTGCGCAACAGCGCTGCGGGCGAATACCTCGAAAAGATGGGACTCCCCGAAGAAGATTTTAACTCATACGCGACGCACCGCGGCGACCATTTGACTGCACTGCGCGCGACGTTTGCGAACCCGCAGCTCTTGAATGAAATGTGCCTCGACGATAAGGGCCAGGTGAAGAAGGGCTCGCTCGCGCGCGTCGAACCCGAAGGCAAGGTCATGCGCATGTGGGAGGCCATCGAAACCTACATCAACCGCAAGCAGCCGCTCATCATCGTGGCCGGTGCCGACTATGGCCAGGGCTCGTCGCGCGACTGGGCCGCGAAGGGTGTGCGCCTGGCGGGTGTCGAAGTCATTGCCGCCGAAGGTTTCGAGCGTATTCACCGCACCAACCTCGTGGGTATGGGTGTATTGCCGCTCGAATTCAAACCCGGCACAACACGCAAGACGCTTGCCCTCGACGGTACAGAGACCTATTCTGTCGAAGGCAAGATTACCCCGCGCGCTGAGCTGACCCTCGTGATCGAGCGCAAGAACGGCGAGGTCGTAAAGGTACCGATGACCTGCCGCCTCGATACTGCAGCCGATGTTTCGGTCTATGAAGCTGGCGGTATACTGCAGCGTTTTGCCAACGACTTCCTGAGCAAGACCGCTTGAAGGCTAAGCCGGCCGATTACGGGAAAAACCTCCGCGTTAACCGATCGGCTAAACATGGTCGGGGAGTCTATGCAACGGCGCCGATTCCTCGCGCAGCGAAGGTGATCGAGTATGTCGGTAAACTCGTGCCGGTAAAAGACAGCGACGGTATCGCAGAAAAACAAATGACCCGTGCCGGTAAGAGCGGAACGGGGCACGTTTATCTCTTCACACTGAACAAAAGGTACGACATCGACGGCAATGTGCCCTGGAACAAGGCACGGCTCATCAATCACTCCTGCGACCCGAACTGCGAGGCGCAGATTATCCAGGGGCGCATCTGGGTAACGGCAAAACGAAAAATCGCTGCGGGCGAAGAGCTGACTTATGATTATGGCTTTAATATGGATTCCTGGCAAGAACATGTCTGCCGTTGCGGCACGGCAAAATGTCTGGGGTATATTGTATCCGCTTCGCGTCGCGGCGCGCTGGCACGTGTATTAAAGAAAAAACAAACGCAGGATGCAAATCCGGTAATGCGTTGATAGTCCCGGCGTAGCCATGACTTCGCGGTTTATTAATGACCTGCGCGACATCTTGCCCGTATTGAGGCAGCTCCTCGGCGAAAATGGCAATCGTGAAGTGGCCGCCGAGGCCGACCCGTGGGATGCCGGCAATACCATGTATGTTTATGCAAATAAGCTGCTGATCACGAAAGAGCAGGCTTCCCTCATTAAAAAATACCTGCATAACCTGAAAGCCGGCCATGAGCAGGATTTCTTTTTTGTCCAGAATGAAACCGGGGGTAAAAGCCGTGTGATCTGGCAAGGGTCATCCGATTATGCCCTGATGCAGAAGCAGAAGGCCGATCACGCCGACTGGCAAAAAAAACAGGATGCAACCCGGCAGCGCATTGCCGAGGGCATCGCAGCCGCCCGTGCCTCGGGAAAGGTCACGCAACCCGGGGGCATCCGCATTGAGGCCAAAACTCTCGAACAGGCGCAAAAGAACGAGGTGGGCAGTGACCGTTCTGCCGTGCTCAATCGGGCTTTGCGTGCAAGTGGCGTCGAGTTTCTCTCTGAAAACCCGCAGCCCGACGGTGTTTATTTCTACTTGCTCGGCAGAGAGGTGGAGATACCGCGTACCTGGTATGCCTGGTTTGAAGAGGGCAGTCATTCCTTCTTCTCTGTCGGTTATCGCAGCATCAACGGCCTCAGCTTTGACTGGAACCGCTACGCTGTTGCGGATGAAGAGAGTTATATTCAGCATAAGTGCCGAATTTGGTAAAGGAAGTTCTGCATTATGAAATTTTTTGATGACTACACTTCATTCATTACGCTCAAAGATCTGCCGTCGCCCACCCCCGGGCGCGAACCCTATCTGGCGCAGGCAGGTTTCAAGAAAGAAGCCGTAATTACAATCGACAGGCCCCCCACGGCGCTGCTCGTGACAACGTATGCGTTCGACGAGAATGCCATCAATGAGCGCGCGCAGCGTTGGTTTATCGAGGTGCATGCACTGCTCGGGTTAGGGCAGCCCTTCGTGAGCTTTCAGAAAAATACAAAGGGACAGGTCATCGGTGTGGAATCCAGATATGCGGATCTATCTATTCGCCGCAAGGTGGAGGATTTTATTCTCCAGCCATTTAAGTTAATGCTGAACTTTTCCTTTGTGAAGCGTTTTCACCTGAAGCGATTACCCACGGCGTCGGCCGGCAAATTTTCTGATGACGATACCTGGGTGCGCCTCATCGTCCGCAACGATGCGCTGATTTTTGCGCTGATGGTGAACCACGAAGGACATGACTACACGCTGACACATCCCGCGCATCTCGAGTGGGCGCAGCGACTCTGCGCCGATCTCAGCATCGAGGTGATGGACATCGAGTACGATGCCGATCTGTTTTTAAGCTCAGTCGAAGAGTTTGAACGGCTCTATGATTTTCTCACCCTGCATGCGGTGAGTTCGGGCTACCATTGATAGCCTAACCCGCCTTCAGTGCGTGAAAAATCTGGTCTTTCAGCGCCAGGCGTTTTTTCTTCAGTTCTTCCATATGGGCATCGGTCTGCACGCTGCCAGCCTGTTCCTGCTTTTCGATCTCATGTGTCATCGCGTCATACTCTTCGGCCAGCTTGTGAAAGTGCCTGTCGGATGTTTTCAGGCTGATGATTTTTTCGCGGTATTCGGGAAATTCGTGGTGGAGGTCATGGTGTTTTTCGATCATGGAACCGTTTTGCGACCGGGCTTGATGGCGTAAACAAGAATAAAAGACATGGTATTCTTTATTTGCTTGCGAGTTGCTCCTTGAGGGTAGAAAGTATGCGATGAGAGGTTTGGATTCATGTAAGTCCGCTTTCCGGCATGTTTCGATTCTCTGATTTGCACCCATGAGCAGCAAGCCCCAGATCAAAATTCCCGCCACCTACATGCGCGGCGGCACCAGCAAGGGTGTCTTCTTTAACCTGACCGACCTGCCGGCTTCTTGCCAGTCTCCCGGCAAAGCGCGCGACGCGCTGCTGCTCCGCGTGATTGGCAGCCCCGACCCCTATGGTAAACAAATCGATGGCATGGGTGCGGCGACCTCATCGACATCGAAGACGGTCATTGTTGCAAAATCGTCACAGCCAGGCCATGATGTGGATTACCTCTTTGGCCAGGTCGCCATCGATAAGGCGTTTGTCGACTGGAGCGGCAACTGCGGCAACTTAAGCGCCGCGGTCGGGCCATTTGCCATTTTGAGCGGCCTCATTGCGAAGGAGAAAATCCCCCAAAATGGTCTCTGCACGGTAAAAATCTGGCAGGCAAATATCAAGAAGACCATCGTCGCGCATGTACCGATTACGAATGGCGAGGTACAAGAGACGGGGGATTTCGAACTCGATGGTGTGACGTTTCCCGCAGCCGAAGTGCAGCTTGAATTTATGGAGCCCGCCGACGACGAAGGCGGCGGTTCGATGTTCCCGACCGGCAATCTCGTGGATGAGCTTGATGTGCCGGGCGTCGGCAAATTCAAAGCGACCATGATCAACGCGGGAATTCCCACAATATTCCTGAATGCCGAAGATATCGGTTACAAAGGCACCGAGTTACAACCCGATATCAATAATGACGACAAGGCACTGGCGAAATTCGAAACCATACGCGCGCATGGCGCGATCAAAATGGGTCTCATCAAGACCGTTGAAGAGGCTGCCTCACGCCAGCATACGCCGAAGGTGGCGTTTGTCGGTAAGCCGAAAGACTATGATTCATCCAGCGGAAAAAAAGTGACTGCTGCGGATATCGATCTCAACGTACGCGCTCTCTCGATGGGTAAGCTGCACCATGCCATGATGGGCACATGCGCGGTCGCGATCGGCACCGCTGCTGCAATTCCGGGAACTTTAGTGAATGAAGCCGCGGGCGGCAAAGAGCGCGAAGTCGTTAACTTTGGGCATCCGTCTGGTACGTTGCGCGTCGGCGCAAAGGCCTCAAAAAAGGATGGCGAGTGGGTTGTAGAAAAAGCGATCATGAGCCGCAGTGCGCGCGTGCTGATGGAAGGCTTTGTGCGCGTGCCGGGCGATTCGTTCTAAGGCGGCGAAGTCGCGAAACAATAAATGCGTGCTTGCGTGTTGCAGGCCTGCGTTGAACCGTTAAATTCCCATGCTGTAGACGATTGTGCGAGGTCGCCGACATTGACTGTTGTTGCGTCGGCAATGGTCCATTCCCCTGGGCATTGATTTGTGTGGCCACCGAGCGCCGATGAACCCGTCCAGACTGTGCCAGAATTAATATCTGCTTTTTGTTCGGTAAATTTGATCGGATTCTGCAGCGCGGTGCTGAAGCTCGAAGGGGTATGCGTGTTGAATAATACCCCATCGCGCGTATTGTACCACGTCGCTGCGATGTTCGTGGAACAACCGGCCGGATATCCCACAGAGCGGCACGGTGGGTTATAAGCCGGAGATCCCGCCAGGCCGAGAAACGCTTTAAATTCGTGATTGCTGTGTTTGCGCAAATTTCCCGCAGCGGCAGCTTTCGTACACGCACAATCGACTTTACTGAGGCCAGTCAGTGAAGAGCATTCAGCATAAGGTTGATTTGCCATATCGCCAGTGGTTTGCCACGAGCTCACGAAGGCATAAAAGCGATCGGTGAAGGTCTCCCCCGGCGATGGATTCTCTAACTTCGCGACGAGATCGTAATTGTTGCAGCGAACGAAAAGACTGAGCGTCAAAAATGCCAGGGTAAAATTATATCTCACCGACGCTGTGACTTTGTGCCTTACATTGCCCCCAGCCATTTGCCAAGACTGCTACTGATCACGGGCTGGGCCGTCAAACGAGTTGCGTTATCCGATTCGCCTTTACGCGTCATCCGGCCAAATTTTTCCAAATTATGTCTCAACTTGCTACGGATTATAAAGACGAATTTGTCTACCGCCATAACTCTCCCATGCGGCATGATACCGCTGCGATGCTGCAGGCTATCGGCGTGGCTTCCTTAGACCAGCTGATCTACGAAACGATTCCGGCGCATATCCGGCTGAAATCACCGATGCAGTTACCCGAGGCGCTCACCGAGGTCGAGTTTCTGAAGCTCGCAGCGGAGGTCGCCGCGAAGAACAAAATTCTGAAGAACTTTCTGGGGCAGGGCTACTACGGTACCAATACCCCGCTCGTCGTCTTACGCAATATTTTTGAAAATCCTGCATGGTACACGGCATATACGCCGTATCAGGCCGAGATCGCGCAGGGGCGTCTCGAAGCCTTGCTGAACTACCAGACAATGATCATGGATCTCACGGGCATGGAAATCGCGAATGCGAGTCTTCTCGATGAAGCAACCGCGGCGGCCGAGGCGATGCACATGCTACATGTCTCGGCTAAAAATGCCGAAGCGAAAAAGTTTTTTGTCTCTGAGTTGTGTTTTCCGCAGACCATCGACGTGCTCAAGACGCGCACGCAGCCGATCGGCGTTGAGCTTGTGATCGGCGACCACAAGAGCGTGAAGCTTGATAATAGTTTCTTCGGCGCTTTGATCCAGTACCCCGCAGAAGATGGCGCGGTGATCGACTATAATAAGTTCATGGCGGATGCCAACGCTGCAGGCGTACTTGTTGCCGTGGCTGCCGATCTGCTCTCGCTGGCATTGCTGACTCCTCCCGGTGAGTGGGGCGCTGCCGCAGTGGTGGGTTCAGCACAGAGATTCGGCGTGCCG
>JAFLED010000200.1 GCA_017302045.1 Spirochaetota bacterium | reverse complement strand
TGTAGTGCATCGGCGAAATCACGTCGAGCACACGGCCATAAACTTCGAGATCCTGGCCGATCGAACCCGGAACACGGTACATGCCGTTGTAACCATAGATATCTGCCCCCACCGGCAAGGGTGTCGCCTGGCGCACACCCGTGAGAAAATTCTCGAGTGCCTCGGAATAATAATAGTCGTTCTTTTTATGGCTGAAGCGGCAGCGTCCCACGGGGCCATCCGACGGGAACCGGATATAGTCGAGCTGAATCTCGTCGACCCCCTTTTCGGTGAGCTCGCGCAGCATCGGCGTATAATATTCGCTCAAAAGGTTTGGGTTATAGGGGTCGATCCAGCGTTCTTTTTCGGTACCTTTCCACTTACCGCCGCCGGCATCCATGATCGCATAACCTTCGCGTTCGAAAAGTTTGGGGTCTTTAAAAATCACGAGGCGGACGATGAGGCGCTTCCCCAGATCATGCACTTTTTGCACGACGTCGGCCATTTTGTAGAGCGGCCGCACGGCCCCGATCGATTTTGCGAGCGGTACATTGCTGTCAAAGCGGATGACCCCGTTGTCGTCTTTGCCGTCGATGACAAGGCCGGTCCAGAAATCGTTTCTGAGTTCTGACAACACCTGCTGCTGGCGTTTGTTCCAGGTATAGGCAGACGCGTACATGATGCGATGGCCCGCGGCGTTTTGCATGCGCTTTTGTTTCTCTGGCGTGAGCCGGCTTTTAAAGCCAACGAAACTCAGCCGGTTACCGTCGCTGTCATTGAGCGCAAAACCGCCGTAACTGCCGGCATCGCCCAGCACGCCCGCGATCGGCGTAAAAACCCAGTCGGGATTGTCGAGCGAACCCGACCAGATACCGCGCGCGCAGGTCAATACCGCTTTATCTCGGCTGACGGCACTGACGGATTTACATTCGTCCATAACATCACTCAGCCGGTTCACCGGGATTTTTTCAAATTTTGCGCCGGCTTTACCGCGCCGGTAGATAGCGGGTACGGGGCCCGTCGCCACCAAAAGCGTGCCATCACCGAGCTCGCGTATCGCCTGCACCTCTTCGTACATGAGGTGCGTCTTAGTATGCGGTTTCGCGGGCAGACCGGCATTCAGACTTTTGAATCTGAGTTTAATATCGCCGCCCTGGAGCAGCGACTGATATTTTTTTTCTGAAAGCGGCGCGGTCTTGAGCCCGTTCAGCGACGTACCGAGATAAAGATGTTCTTTGCCGCGGTGCAGAGCCGTGAAGATAACCGAACGCCCCATGTCGCTTTTCACTACCTGCCAGTTTTTATCGCGGCGCACGAGAATGTCGTGTTTGAGAGTCAGCAACCGACCACCGTCATCGAAGGCATAGACCTGGCGCTGGTTCGCGGCATCGGTAAGCATCGGTATTTTAAAGGATTCCGTCTGCGCCCATGATTTGCCCGCATCAAAACTTTCGAAAACACCGCGGTTAGAAGTACCGACCAGAAAACGATCTGGTGCGGCCGCCACGGCGGTAATCCGCGTATCGGGGTTCATCGCGGCAGCATTCAACGCGGCAATTTCAGAAAAACCACTATTGCGGATTTTGTAGCTGTGCTCAATCGCGAACCCGGACACAAAACCACCATTAAACCGTGCACCGGTCAAAAACAGCGGTAAGAGCGCAACCGCGTAGCGTCGTTTCATTTACTTCGCGGTCAGGCTGAGCCAGAACACTTTTACCAGAATCAGCAGTAAAAGCGGTAAATAGACGAAAGCGACAACGGGGCGGTAATCGATCGTCAGGTACCGCACCGCGAGTGCTATGAATGCCCCGAAAAAAATGACTCCTAACACCGAAACGATCCGCTGCGCCAGCACCCGGCTGCGGTTATTCAGCAGGTTATTCAAAACCTCGATTTTCAGCGTTTCACCCCGGCTAAGCGCCAGCGACCCCCCGAGCAGCGCGGCCACCACCATAAGGTGCGACGGGTATTGCGAGAGTGTATCGACTGCGCCCACAGACCATGCCGTCGAAGTAAACAGCCTCAAGAGAATAATCGCGAGCGAACACAGAACCAGGAGCGAGACGGCGAGCGCCGCGGCAGATAGCTCGATTTTGCGCAGGGTCTGCATGCGGCCAAACATGATGCCGCGTCGATGCGTCAAGGCAAGCACACGGGCAAATATACCGGCACAGCCACGCTGCGCCGCGTTTTTCTGTGTCCACAGGTGAACGCGACTCCCGCTTTACGGCCCGTCTCTGCCGCAGGTCAAGGCGCTATGGCGGATGATACAAAAGGCGAGATTAAGACGGCCGAAAGCGCGCGCGACTTTTACGGAATTGCCGGTGAAAACCCGGTTGCTGTACCGCGCCGCGAGCACAATGCCTTCGATCCCGCAGAAAAACTCTCGCTCAAAGAAATACGCGACCTCGATGAAAAGTATCTCATGCAGAACTACGCGCGTATGCCTGTCGCGTTCCAATATGGCGCGGGCGACCGTCTCTATGACACCGAAGGCAAAGAATATATCGATTTTTTAAGCGGCATTGCGGTCACCGCATTAGGCCACGCGCATGCCGACCTCATCGCGGCGCTGACAACTCAGGCCGAAATGCTCTGGCATACATCGAACCTCTTTTACAACCAGCAGCAGGCGCAACTCGCGCAGGCGCTCGTCGAGATCAATTTTCCCGGCAAGGTCTTCTTCTGCAATTCGGGCACCGAGGCAAACGAAGCCGCGGTTAAGTTTATGCGCGCCTACGGCCAAAGCAAAAAACCGGCGCGGCAGAAAATCGTCGCAGTGAAAGAAGGTTTTCACGGCCGCACCTTCGGCGCGCTTTCGATCACGGGGCAAGACAAGATACAAAAAGGTTTCGGCGAAATTCTGGGGCATGTCGAATTTGTTGCGATCGACGATATCGCGGGTTTATCGGCCGCAATCGATTCGAATACCTGCGGCGTTATTTTCGAACCCGTACTCGGCGAGTCGGGTGTGATTCCGCTTTCGGCCGATTTTCTGAAGATCGCGCGCGCGCGCTGCAACGAAGAAGGCGCACTGCTCTGCTTCGACGAGATTCAGATCGGCATGGGTCGCAGCGGTCACTATTTCGCATACCAGCATTACGGTGTGATACCCGACATCGTCACCATGGCGAAAGGTTTGGGCGGGGGATTTCCTATCGGCGCGATGCTCGTCGCCGAAAAATACGCCGGTGTTTTCGAGCGCGGCATGCATGGCTCGACTTTCGGCGGCAACCACCTCGCGACTGCGGTCGCGTACGAAGTTGTGCGCACCATGGAATCCGAAAAAATTCTCGATCACGTACAGGCATCCGCACGTTACCTGACCTCGGCACTCAATAAACTGAAAGAAAAATACCCCGATAAGATCGTCGAGATACGCGGCCTTGGCCTTTTGATCGGCGTCGTGCTCAAAGATTCGATCGAAGCGCGGCCGCTGCTCGAAAAAGGCCTCAAGATCGGCTTACTCATGGCGCGCGGCGGCAACTCTGTGCTGCGCCTGGCCCCGCCGCTCAATGTGCGCAAGGCAACGATGGATGCCGCGATACAGAAGCTCGATCAGCTGATCGGAGAAATTTGACGGCAACCGTCATTCCCGTTCGGCTGGGCGAGCGCTCATACGAAGTACGCTATATCGGCAAAGCCGCCGACATCGCGGCGGCGCTGCAACCGGTGAAGGGCAAAGAATTCGCTCTCGTCGACGCAAAGGTCGACCGCCTGCACGGCAAGGCATTACGCAAGGCATTACCGCGCGTTGAATTTATAAAAATCCCGTCGGGCGAAGGCAGCAAAAGCTTTCTCGCGCTCGAAAAAACTGCGAACCAGCTCGTCAGGCATGGCGCCACGCGCCACTCGCGGCTCTATGCAATCGGTGGCGGTGTCGTCGGCGATCTCACCGGTTTTCTCGCCGGTGTCTTCATGCGTGGCATTCCCTTCGTGCAGGTGCCGACCACGCTGCTGGCGATGGTCGACTCTTCTGTCGGCGGAAAAACCGCGGTGAACATCGCCGCAGGCAAGAATCTCGTCGGTGTTTTTCACCAGCCGCAGGCGGTTTTTATACTGCCAGCGCTCTTAAAAACGCTGCCAGTGCGCGAGCTGCGCTGCGGGCTTTCTGAATCGATCAAGACCGCACTCATCGCCGACGCGGGCCTCGTCGCGACGCTCGAAAGACGGCCCTACGAAGAACGCAAAACGGATATCGACTATCTGGCAGAAATCTCCGCGGCGTCGATTCGTATCAAGGCTGATATTGTTTCAAAAGACGAAAAGGAGCAGAACATCCGCGCGTTTCTGAACTTCGGCCATACGCTCGCGCATGCCATCGAGGCCAAAACCGGCTTTCGCGGCATTCTGCACGGCGAAGCCGTCGCGATCGGCCAGCGTTCCGCGGCGCTACTCTCACGGCGTGTCGCGGGTCTCAGCGCGGCGGATGAAACGCGTATCGGCGACCTGCTCAGAAAATACCGCCTGCCTGCGACGCTGAAAACGCCTTTTCCGAAAAGTGTGAAAGTAAACGAGCTGGTAAGGCTGATGCGTGCCGATAAAAAGAATATGTCCGGGGATATCCGCTTCGTCTTGCTGCGCGGCATCGGCGCCTGCGAATTGCCGCGCCCCGTGCCGGAGACAGAACTGCTTGCGAGCCTGAAAGAATTTCAGACGTTGGGTGGCTAACCATGCGCCTTTTCGTCGTCAACGGGCCGAATCTTAACCTGCTGGGCAGGCGCGAAAGCGGCTTTTACGGCACCTTTAGCCTTGCCGATCTTGAAACGAAGATACGCGGACATGTCGGTGACAGAGCCGAACTGGCTTTTTTCCAGTCGAATAACGAAGGCGAAATCATCGGTTACCTGCAGAACCTCAAAGAAAGCGACCGCCTGATTCTGAACGCCGCTTCACTCACGCATACCTCCATCGGCATACGCGACGCGCTCGCGGCGGTGAAGGTGCCGTTTGTCGAGGTGCATATTTCGAATGTCTATGCACGCGAAGAATTCAGGCATAAATCGTATCTTTCGGCGATAGCAGCGGGCGTGATCGTAGGTCTCGGCGCAGAAGGTTATCTGCTGGCGGCCGATTATTTTCTGCGCGCGGGTACGGGCCAATAACGCATGCTGCAACCGCTGATCAGTAAAAAATCCGAAGGGGCATACGAGCTCTCGGAAGCGGGTGTCGAGCGCGCCTACCTCACAACGATGCAACGCCTGCTGGTGCATTACGCGCAACAGGCGCTCAAAACACCGGCCGCCGAGGCGCAGGCGCTCGGGCAGAAACTCCCCGCATTCACGGCGCAGATCATTAAGAAACTCGACGACTACTTCGACCAGTTGCCGCAATTTGCCAGCTTCATTAAAGAACCCAACGCGGGCCGGCTCGGTGCTTATATCGGGCAGAATTTCATGCCGCAACTCGAGAAAGTAAAAGAGAAACTGCTCGAAACTGAAATTCCCCGTTACAAGGCCGAATACGAAAATCCGTACCGTGTGCCGACGAACGACCTTATCATGCTCTTTGCCGGGCTCTTTGCCTCGGCGCCGCCGTTAACGTATAAACCCTTCGACCCCGAGGCCGAGGCAGAAGAAAAACTCAAAGCAGCGGAGCTTGTTTTGCCTGGCGAGTCTCCCGCAGGTTCGGGCCCCAAACCGCAACCGGGTGAGACGCTGCTCAGCCGGTATGCATCCTTCTTTATTACGGCGCGCCCGCTCATGTATACTCCCGATACCGGCGACGGTACGGGGGACGACGACGGCGATGCGGGTATGCCATCGGTACCGCAGCAGATTACCTTTCGTGCCTTCGTGCAGGTGATCAATACCGTGGGGCGTTACATCAGGGCAAAAGACCAGGCAGGTTACGCTAAATATTATCAGTCGATACCAGCGGTGCAGCAGGCGGCATACACCTACTACACCCTGTTCCAGAAAGAAGCACAAGGACAAACTGTCGCCTGGTCCGAAGAAATCCACAAAGTCATGCAACGCGCGCAGGTCGATGCCGGTGCGGCAAATAAACTCAAAGACGAAGTCGAGGCGTACCGCAAGGTTTCTTCTGCGTTGTCGCGTGCTCTCGCCGCGGGTCAACAAAAGGGTATGCCGCCGCAACTCGCGCAAAGCCTCTACGGCCAGCTGATTACTATTTTTGAAAATGCGGGCAATCTCGGCGAAAAACGTACCGCGCTGAAAATGTCGCTGCTCCAGGTTACCGTGCCCGAGGCGAAAGAAGCGATTACATCGATACTTGCGCCGCAGCTCGAAGAATTGCAGGGACTCTATGGATTACAATAATGAGTCTCGACGAGCGGCTGCGCGCGTATAACGCGGGTAAACCCCGCAGCAAACCGGCACCCGAACGAGAAGCCGCCCGTGAACACGCCGCAGCGCGCGGCGAGATCTTCGAATGCCACCCGATTTCGGGCGAAAGCCTCGCGCTACCCGAGCAGATCACCGCGGACTTTCGCCGTAATATCGACCGCGACGCCCTGCTGTTCTTCGACCTTGAAAGTACAGGGCTCGGCAGCGGCGAGCAGGTGTATCCTTTTTTGATCGGTTTTGCGCGCGGCGGCGGCGAAGCCTGCACTTTCACGACACTTTTTGCCGATACACCGGCCGACGAAGAATTTATCCTGAGCACTTTTCTCTCCGCGGCCGAAGGTAAAACCCTGGTCTCGTTTAATGGCAAGTCATTCGACCTGCCGCTGATTCTGCGCCGCGCCGAAAAATACGATATCGACCATCGTGTCACCGGCAAAGATCACATCGACCTCTACCATCTCATACGCCGCATCTACCCCGAAAAACCCGCGCGCCTCATCGACGCCGAAACCCGGTTACTCGGTTTTTCACGCACGGTCGATCTGGGCGGCGCCGAGGTTGCGCAGTCGTATTTCGAGCTTTTGCGCTTCGGCAAC
The DNA here is from genome assembly GCA_017302045.1 of Spirochaetota bacterium. Lineage (GTDB taxonomy): Bacteria > Spirochaetota > Leptospiria > Turneriellales > Turneriellaceae > Turneriella. Next base: position 79 of record JAFLED010000200.1, on the reverse strand, counting down.
ACCGCGCTGAAGTCGAAAATTCTCGACCATAACAAGTGGGATGTACTCACGCTCGTGAGCCTGATGCAGAAAGTGGCGG
>JAFLED010000020.1 GCA_017302045.1 Spirochaetota bacterium | reverse complement strand
GGCAGATTTCGGCGACAGAGAACTGTTGCGGCACGGTACGCAGCAAATGTAAAATCAGATCGCAGCGGCAAAGTGAAAATCCGAAACGGCCTCGCGATGGCGGTCAGGCCTTTCGGGCGAATCTGGCAGGTTCTCTGCATTTCGATGACGCTTGCGGAGCTTTCGTGTAAATCCTGGGGAAAATTCTGGGAGGTCCCTTCGGTGACCATCGCGGCTTTAGGCGGGCGCAGCACCGGCGAATTGTGGAGCAATACGCTGATTGGTAATTCGACGGGTTCTGTCTCGCGCGTTGAAGTCTCTGTAGCTGGTGGGTCGTGGGCGGCAGCTTCGGGTACTTCACCCTGGCGTTACGCGATTCCGTTTTCGACAAAACTTAAAACAGGCAAAAAATACATTTTCAGCGCGCGCGCCGTAGACAGCGACGGTGCAGTGATTGCAACACAAACGGGGGATTTACTCCGGCGCGAAAATCATGATATCAATGGCGAAGGTTATGCCGATTTCGTTGTCGCGGCGCCGGCGAAAAGCGCCAGCACGGGTTTTGTTTATATTTATTATGGTGCCGCGACGCCGCAATATGGGGCTTCGGCTACCAACGCTCCGGCTATTATTACTGGTGGCGGTACGCAGCGCAGCTTCGGTGGCGCCTTGGCTCTGGGCGATGTGAATGGTGATGGTTACGCTGATCTTGTGGTTGGGGGAGAGCAATATCCCACGAATGGATACAGCGGTGCGATGTGGATTTTTTTGGGCAGCAGTAATGGCATTCCTAGTCAGGCCGCTAACGTTTCAGCGCCGTATGTTGGCCTCGCCAGCGGAGATTATTTCGGCGGTGCCATCGCGATGGGTGATCTAAACGGCGATGGTTATCAGGATGTCGTCGTGGGTGCACGGGAACGACCCGGGCCGACGGGTGAAATTTACGCTTATTTGGGCTCTGCGGCAGGGCTCGCCTTAACGGCGTCGACTACGAAAACGGGTAGCGGATCAGAGCGCCTCGGATCGTCACTGGCAATCATCGATCTGAACAATGACGGCCTAGCCGATATCATCGTCGGCGCGCCCACCGCCTCTCCTACTAGCTTGACTTATGTTTTTTCCGGCATTGCTTCGGGATTCAATACTGGCGCGGCAGCCACGATTACCGGAGAGGGTGCCGACCGTTTCGGTGATAACCTCACGACGGGTGATTTTAACAACGATGGTTTCGTCGACATCGCCGTTCAGGCGCGCGATCACAACGCAGGGATTCCCACGCAGGGAAAGGTCTACTTTTTTCCCGGAAGCGCAACCGGGTACTCTAATTTTACAGCAAACAGCGCCATACATCTGAATTTTTCAGGCGAGTTAAACAGCTCGACTCTCGGACGGAGCATCCGCATTACCGATGCGAATGGTGATGGTTATTCCGATTTACTCTTTTCTTCATACCAGCCCGCGTCGATTCCCGGTAAAATTTATTTTCTCCCCGGTAGCACGAGCGGCTTTAGTTCAGCGAATGCGGCAACGATTACGCAACAAATCAGTGGCATCACGAACGGCGATGGTTTTGGTGTCTCGATGAGTGTGAAAGATATCAACGGGGATGGCTATCCCGATATTGTTGCTGGCGCTTATAACCGAAACGCGGGTGCCGGTGCCGCGCAAGGCACGGCCAGCGTTATTTTAGGGAGCAGCGCCGGCTTTTCGAGTCAATCATCTGCCGCAGCCGTCTTCACGCTGAATGGCGAAGCGGGGGGCGACAACTTCGGTCTCGTTGTTTATTGAGAGTTCAATGCCAAAAGCCATCTTAATCACACAATGCCTGCAGAACGACTTCGTGCGCCTGCTCGACAAATACGATCCGCTACCGAATTTTCTGCACATCGGCTACGATGAGGCGAACCGGCTGCTCGGCGAGCGTGTCGAAGATGGCCCCGTCGCGCAGATCATCCGCTGGGCTTATGAGCAGCCCGCCCCTGATCTCAGCATCATTCACATTCGCGACTGGCACGACGAGACCGATGCAGAGCAGCAGGGTCACCTTGCGCAATTCGGCAAACATTGTCTCAAAAACAGCGACGGCGCCGACTTCGTCTTTCATCAGCAGATACGCACAGAACGTCCGCATACCATCGTCGATGCTTCGGGCTTAAACGATTTTTATAAAACCGACCTGGAAAAGTATCTTGCGCCTTGCGCCGAAAGCTCTCTGAAAGTGGGCCTGATCGGCGTTTGGACCGAAGCAAAGATTACATATCTTGCTTATGAACTTCTCACCCGCTATCCCAAAATCGAACTCTCAACCTGCAGCGCACTCACGGCGAGTTCGTCGCGCAGCCAGCATTTCATTGCGCTCGATCATCTCAGAAAAATTCTCGGCGTCAAAATCTTCGATTCGGTCGCGAGTTTCGCGGAGCATCTCGGCGGCACCGGGCATGGTTTAACCGCTTCAGGGTATGCCGCGGCGAAGATTCTGGATGATACGAAATTTAAATTCAACATCCCGTATGAGCTTAAAGAAGCCGACGGCAAAATACTGCACTACCTTTTCCGCGAGAGTAAATCCGCCGACTTTATCTGCCTCGACGGCGGCTTCAGCGGCAATGTTGTTCTGAAGGCCGAGTCGCGCGACGCATACGGGCAGAAGCAGACACCCACTGTCGTGAAGATTGGCGAGCGCGACCCGATCTCGCGCGAACGCGCAGCCTTCGAGCGCGTGCAGGAGGTTTTGGGGAACAGCGCGCCCGCGATCGTCGAATTTGCCGAGCTCGGCACGCGCGGCGGCATCAAGTACCGTTATGCCGCGATGACCGACGGCAAAGTAAAGACGTTCCAGAAATATTTCGCCGAAACAGAAGATACCGAACTGCTGAAGAAATTTCTCGCGATTGTTTTCACCCGGCAACTCGGAAAATTTTATGAAGCCGCAACGCAGGAAAATCTCAACCTGCTCGACTACTATGACTTTAAGCCCAAGTATGCCGAATCGGTGCGGCGCAAATGTGCCGAGCTTGCCGAAAAACAGGCGGATGGCTCGCTGAAACTCGCGGCAGGCCTCGAGGTAGAAGATGTTGCCGAATTTTATGCACGCGATTTGCTGACGCTGCGCGAAACCGTCGCCGTGCCCCGGTACGTTTCATGGCTGCACGGTGACCTCAATGGCGCGAATATCATGATCGACGAGGCGCAGAATGTCTGGCTGATTGATTTTTTCCACACGCACCGCGGCCATACGCTCAAAGATCTCATCAAATTAGAAAACGATATTCTCTTCATTTTCACCAAGATTGAAAGCGAAGCTGACCTGATGCTCGCCAAGCAGGCGACTGATTGGTTGTTCGATGTGCATGATCTGGCTTTGCCGCTGGGCGAAATACCTGCGCCTCTGCAACAAGACGCGCGGTTTAAGAAATCCCTCACGGTGATCGGCTATCTGCGCAGCCTCTACGAAAGTATCATCGATCTCGACCGTGACCCTTACCAGTTTTTTATCGCCGCGGCGCGCTACGCGATGCACACGCTGTCTTTCGACGAGTGCAACCTGTGGCAGCGCAAATGGGCACTCTATGCCGGTGCGCAGGCGCTGGGGCGCGTGCGTGCTACACTCACCCAATCGGCGCGCCTGCGTACCGATTTTATGGACACCGCGGGAAATCCCACTGCCGATGGCCTCATTGGCATGACGATTCTGCCAGGCAGAAAAGACCGCGGTCGTGATCTCGATGCCGACATTGCCGAATTGAAAAAAAACGGTGTCGCAGCCATGGTGACACTCATCAGCAATGCCGAGTTTACCCAATATGGCGTGACGGGTTTGCTCGAAAAATACCGCGCCGCGGGTCTCACAGTCTTGCATGCACCCATCAAAGATCAGGGCGTGCCCACGTCTGAACAGGCGGGGGAAATAGTTGCGTTCATTCAGCAGAATGTGGATGCCCACCGCAAGACAGTCCTGCATTGCGTGGGCGGCCTCGGCCGAACCGGAGTCGCCGCAGCGCTATACCTCAGAAAATCTGCCGGCCTAAGCGGCGATGAAGCAATTAACCGTGTACGCGCTGTGCGTTCGCCGCGCGCCGTCGAAAACTCCGACCAGGAAAATTTTGTGAAGAACTATGCCTAAGCGTTATAAAGTACCTAAGGGATATCCCGGCTATTACCCGCCGCCGCCGCACATCGACCTTGTCGAGCGCGGCAAGGCGATCCGCGAACTCAAATCACCCGACGAAGAAGAACAAAAGCGCCCGTTCAAGAAGCGGTTGACTTTTGCCATCGGCTCGCGCATCATGAAGTGGTACATCGAACTTGCTTACCGCACGTCGAAGATGCTGCTTTTCGATGTGCATCCTGAAACGGAAAAGCTCTTAGCCGACCCGAAAGGACAGTTCATCATCGCGATCTGGCACAATCGCCTCATGTACACCATTTATAGCCTGCCCGATCATGTCGCGGGACGCGGGCATGACATACTCGCCATTATTTCTCAGTCGTCGGATGGCGAACTCATCGCGCGGGTGACGCAGATGTGGGGTGCTTACACCGCGCGCGGGTCGTCGTCGCGCGGGGGAACTGCGGCGCTCAAGAAAATTTTGCGGTATACAAAGCTGCACTTCCATCCGCTGATTACACCCGACGGCCCGCGCGGGCCGGTTTATGTCGTCAAAGAGGGGTTGCCCGCAATGGCGCGATTCACGAATCTGCCGATCGTGCCGATGTGTTATGCGGCCGAAAAAAAATGGGTCACGCGTTCGTGGGATCGTTTTATTATTCCGAAACTTTTTTCGAAGACGGTTCTCGCTTACGGTGCACCGGTTTATCTTTCGCGCGATATGCCCGTCGAAGAGTCGTGCTGTTATCTCGAAAAGATAATGATGAACCAGGTCGAATTCGTCGAAGGTGCGCTCGAAGACCTGCTTGCGGGCAAAGCGGCCCGGCCCTCACCCGAAATTCCGCAGAAATGAAATCAGTTCGGCGAAAGGCATCGGCTTAGCCAGTAAATATCCCTGCATCAGATCGCAGCCATGCGCCTTGAGAAACTGCCGCTGCTCGGGCGTCTCGACACCTTCGGCAATGACACGCAGACGCAGGTTGTGCGCGAGACCGATGATGGTGCGCACAATCGCCGCGTCGTCGGGGTCGTCTTCGACATCGCGCACGAACGATTGGTCGATTTTCAAGTAATGGATTTTCAGCTGGCGCAGATAACTCAGCGACGAATAGCCGGTACCAAAATCATCGATCGAGAAACGCACGCCGATTTCTGAGAGTTGGCGAATTGCCTGCCGCGACTTCAGCGTGTCTTGCATAATCATGCTTTCGGTGACTTCGAGTTCCAGTTGGTGTGGCGGCAGGTTATGCCTGAGAATAATTTCTTCGACGGTATTTGCGAAATCGGGACTTTGAATCTGTCGTGCGCTGGCGTTCACGCTGACACGCAAATGCGCGAGATCGGCGTCTTTTAAAACTGAAAAATCCTGCGCAACACGGTTCAGTACCCATTTACCGATTTCAATGATCTGGCCCGATTCCTCAGCAATCGGAATAAATTTTGCCGGTGATATTGGTCCCTGTTCAGGGTGAGTCCAGCGCAACAAAGCTTCGCACGATTCGATTTTTCCCGTGTTCAAATTCAGCTGCGGCTGGTAATGCACAGTGAGTTGGTGTCTCGCGATCGCCTGCCGCAGTGCTGCGTCGAGTTCGATGCGCTCATGTGTCACCCTGTTCAGCTCTTCTGAAAAATACTGAAACTGGTTGCGCCCGCTTTCTTTTGCGTGGTACATCGCGATGTCGGCGTTCTTGATCAGTGTCTCGGCGGTTTTGCCGTCGCGCGGGTAAACAGCGACGCCGATACTCGCCGTTGCACTGACGCGAAAGCCGTCGATTTCGAAAGGTTGCGATATTTTTTCGCAGATACCCTGGGCAAGAGAGGCGGCCTCTTCGGGTGGGGTATCTTCGGGCAATAACACGATAAACTCGTCTCCGCCGCGGCGCGATACCGTGTCGATGGGCTTGACCGCAGATTTCAGCAGTTCGCCGATTTTCCGCAAAAACGCATCACCGCGCTGATGCCCCAGCGAGTCGTTGATCTTCTTGGCAAGCTGTGAAGCAAACCTGCAGGCACGCATCATTCTGAGCGGGTCATCGCTGAAAGTTTTTTCAGGCTCAAGCGGTGTGCGCAGAATTTTTTCCTTCAGATCCGTAAGGCCGTCAAAAGAAGATTTATGCGCTTCGGCGAAGGCAATTGCCTGATGCAGACGATCGGCGAAGAGCGCGCGGTTAGGCAACCCGGTTAAGGAATCATGTTGCCCGAGATAACTCACTTCCGCTTCAGCATCGTGGCGCTGTATTTCGGCCGCGGCACGTGCGGCGAAGATTTCGAGAATGGTACGGTTCACCTCGCGATTGCCCGCAGGTTCATCGTGCAATACACGGATTACCCCTATCGACTCGGCGTTCTTACCGAGCAACGGTATACCGAAATGGTGACGTGCGCCAGCGAGAGCATCGGGAAGTCGGGTCCATGACTCGTCTGTCTCGAACCGGAAATTCTCTGTCAGCCTGCCGTCTGCCCAAACAGCCACTGTCTCAATTTCATGGCCCTTACCGCCCACGAATTTTCCCACCACCACCGAGCGTGCGTTGAACATCGAAACCAATTCACGGGTAAAAGAGCGGAAAAAGTCTTCGCCTGTCCCGGTTGTACCCGCGGCGATGCGGTCGAGCAGGCTTTCTTTCTGCTTGAGTTCCATGAGTGAGACGACAAATTGCGCGCTTACCGCGAGAAAGAAGCACAAGATTCCGATATGTACGCTGTGGATTTCCTTTGCCGGAAATCGCATGGCGTAGAGAATGTCGATGGCGCCCGTGATACCCATAACACAGCCGCCGAGTACAATTGTGACATTCTCTTTATTGTTGCGTATCGTCGGTACGATAATGAACATCCATACTGCGATCGCAGCGAGCATGCTGACCTGGAACAGGGGAAGAACCGATTCGAGCGAGTGCGACCAAAACAACACGTAGGCGAAAGCGGCCCCGAAAATCAGCGCGTAACCTTGGGCGATACGGTGCAAAATTTTCCGAAAACCGCCGTCGAACATGCGGTCGAAATAGAGCGCAAGCGGAATCGGCATCAGATAAAAAGCGGTGAGCTCAACTTCGCGCCACGAGCCGTTAAAAAGTAACGAGCGCGCAGGGCTGACGGCGAGGCTCCAGACGCCGATGGCTACGGAAAAGAAAGAATAATAAAAGAGTAACAGCCGAAAGCGACCAAAGACGCAGAGAGCGAAGCCGAAAAACCCCGCGGCAATATAAATAATCGCTGTAACTAAAACTTCCACAAGCGGCCTCGGGCCTTTGAGTGTTTCGGCTTTCTACGACAACAACTTTTGCGAACAGAGAATCAGATTTTTGAAATTATTTTGGCTCGTCTGCGACGCTGTGGCAATAGCGGCAACGCGCTTCGTAAATATTTTCCGGGAAATCCATTTTTTTTTCGGCGAAAAGTTTGTTTTGTGCGAGCTCTTGCGAGGTTCCGACGGTAACAACTTCGCTGTAAAACGACGCGGGCGAGTATTCTGGCTTGCCTTCGCCATTAATGCCAGAGAGCGTCAGTTTTTGACTGTGGTGCGCCTCTTCGCCGCAAACCACACAGATAGCCGATAGCTTCAATGATTCGTGGGCGATTGCAAGGTAATCGCCCACCGTACGGTCAGAGCCCGCAATCGGAAAAGGCATGCGGCGATAATCCTGATCGAGCAGTGATAAAATTAAATCTTTTCCCGCGCGGGATAGCCGTCGTATGGTGTCAAAGAGCGATGCATCGAGAAACTGCGCCTCCTCGATAGCGACGATGTCTGTCTCATTTTCAACGAGCGGTAGAATTTCGCGTGGGTGTGAAATGACATGTGCCTCTTCGCCGACCTGCACCGATTCGTCGGCGGCTTGCGCGAGAAAGTGCGGTAACACCTGCGTTGCGTGGTAACGGTTATCGATTGCCGGTTTGAAGAGTTGCACCCTTTTGCGGGCAATTTTTGCGCGCCGGACGCGTCGTAGCAGTTCTTCGGTTTTTCCCGAAAACATCGGACCGTGTATAACGGTGATTTTACCTACCGGCGGCCTATTCATAGAACCATGTACCGACACTTTCACCAGCCACCAGCTGCCGCACGATCGACATTTTCTTACCGGCTGCGATACTCATCAGTTGCCCTGCCGCCAAAATCTTATCGGCTGCCTGAAGTTTTGTAATCATGCCGCCGGTGCCACCGCCGCCTTCAAGCGCGTCACCGGCGTGCTTCTTGATATCCGGCGAAACCTTCGTGATATGCGGAACGGCCTTGCCGTCGCGGTAAAAAGCGTCGACTGTGGTCAATAATACCAGCAACGATTTTGGATATAGCAGCGCGATGTCGGCTGAAAGATTGTCGTTGTCCCCGACTTTGATCTCTTCATTGGCGATAGCGTCGTTCTCGTTGATGACCGGCACAGCGCCCCAGTCGAGCAACTGGTTGAGCGTCGCTTTGAGGTTTTGGCGGTGTAATTTGTTTTCAAAATCGGTGCGGGTAACGAGAATCTGTGCAGCGGCGAGTTTTTCTTTGGCGAAGGCATTGCGGTACGAATCAATGAGCAAGCTCTGCCCCAGGGAGGCAAGCGCCTGTTTTTCACTGACGGAGGCTTTTGGCAGACTCAGCCTGTTGCGTTCTTTCAGTATCGTGCGGCCGAAACCCACGGCCCCGCTCGAAACGATGATGACTTTTTTCCCCTGCTTTTGCAGTTCGCGGCATTCTTTTGCGACCGAGCGGAAATAACCCAGACTGCGTTTTTCGATATGTTCGGTTAAAACCCCGGTACCGAATTTTAATACGATATGCGTGATGTTTTGCAGGCGGCCTGCGATCTTGCTGTTCATGTGCGCATCACCCTTTTCTGAACAAGGGCGCGCGCCGCGTTGTCATACGAAATCAGGCCGTCGAGCGAAGTGATATCCCACTCGTCATATTTTGCGGCAAGGGCGGCTTCGATGAGTTCGGATATCTCGCCGAACCGGATATTGTCGTCGAGAAACGCGGCTACCGCCGCTTCGTTGGCCGCGTTGTAGACCGCGGGAAAATATTTTCCCTGTATGCCCGCGCGGCGGCCCAGCGCATACGAACGAAACTTGGCTTCATCGACGGGCATAAACTCAAAGGCGGGGTATGAAGCGGGCGGTCTGTCGGTAACGCAGACTTTCGGGTCCTCGGGGTGATACATGGCAAAGGCGATTGGGTAGCGCATATCGGGGTGGCTGACGTGTTGCGTCACGGTGCCGTCTGACGCCTCGAGAAGAGCATGCACATAACTCTGCGGATGAATCACCGCCTGTATTTTTTCATAGGGAAGGCGGAAAAGATAATGCGCTTCGATAATTTCAAGTGCCTTATTCGTCAGGCCCGCCGAGTCGACGGTAATTTTTTGTCCCATAACCCACGTCGGGTGTTTGAGCACGAGCGCCTTCGACGCATTATAAAACGCTTCACCGTGCACATGCAGCAGCGGGCCGCCGCTCGCGGTGAGATACGCGCGCCTGACACGACGCCACTCTGCATTGGGTTGCGCGCTGCCCGCCGCCGGAGACAAAAGCCTGTAAAGGCTCGAGTGCTCCGAATCGACGGGAAGAATACGCGCGTTATTCTGCGCCACAACGGCATTGACGAGATCGCCAGCGATCACGAGGCTCTCTTTGTTCGCCAGCAAAATGGTCGAGCCGCGTTTTGCCGCAGCTAAAGTTGTATGCACCCCTGCGGCGCCGACAATGGCCACGATCACGAAATCGTGCGCGAGATCGAGCAGGCGCTCTGTTTCTGCTGCGGCATTTGCCGCGTTAGTCGAGAAAGATTGCGCACCCTTAAATTCGTTTTGCAACGCCGCCGCTTTATCTGCATTATTGTGCCAGCTAAAGCCCGCGAGTTCGAAGTCTTCGGGGTGTTGCCGCAGAATATCGAGGGTCGAATCGCCGATGGAACCGGTGGCGCCGAAGAGTAAGAATTTACGTTTCATGTATTGATGGATTTATAAGACGTATGATGCCGCTCAGGGTGATAGCCCTCGTAGCCACGGAGACGCGCGAGTTTGGCATGCATATGCGCGGCTTTTAGTTCTTTTTGGCCGCCGTTAAACATAAAGAGTTATTCTGTTTCGATGGTCAAAGTCATTGTGCCATCGTTGTTGGAAACAGCAGTATCATTTATGCGACATTCGATAACCCCCTCCATGCCAGAGACGTCTTTCGTTTGACCATCGAATGCAAAGAGGAAGCCACCAATGCGACAAAGCAATGCACCGTGATTGGCCTCAGCAAGCCTGTAATCACCCCAGCCGGACGGATTGTCCCAGATACCCATTGGACCAAATGAATAACCACTATCTGTCATACTCCAGCGGCCACTGGCTTGAATATTTAGCTTTTTGACATCTTTAACAACGCATGACGTGTTTTGCCAAGTACCTCGAGCAGCGATCGAAGCAATGCAAGGCTTCGCGCCTTTTGAATAGTCGTTGTATGCTAATTCCAAAAATTCATAGTAATCGACAATCTTGCTTGCAACAGACTTCACTTTTCCAGTCTCAAGTTCAACAATTCGGGCATCAAACCTGAAGGACTTGTCCCGTAATTGGATATTGCCGAGGACAATACTATTGATACCTTTCAGCTTCAGTGTCTTGATTGCTTCGCCTTCCGCCAGCCCAATTTGATTAAATTCTACTTCGCTTAGAAGAGCATCTATTCTGAGGCGCTCGATAAGCTCAAATTTCTCTGGAATAAACATTTCATTTTGAAGTGCATTGGCTATCATTACGCCTAGTCGCGGCGTAACAGACTTGTATTTGGATGTTGCGTTAACGAGATCTACTCGGGAAAAGCCTGCAACAGCCAGACTTATTCTTTCCTTAGAATCATAGTTCTTAATTAGATCAGATTTTAGGGAAATTGCGATATCATCTATTAGCCTACCTGGCTTCTTCTTATAGTCGACTGATTTACAATAGCCTAGCAGTAATATAAGAAACAGTATCTTCGTTTTCATCGAAAACTCCTATGCTTAATGCTAGCCAACCCCTTGTTTAAAAAGCGCAGCGCCGGCAAATTGCCGTCAGATCCGCCTTAGTTCTTGTACGATATAAAAATAATAATACGCCGCCGGTATCGTAATCAGCATCGCGTCGAGCAGATCGAGCACACCGCCGTGCCCGGGTATTAATCCGCCGGAATCTTTAATGCCCGCATCGCGCTTCAGCAGCGATTCGGAGAGATCGCCCAAAATCGAAGCGAAGTAGATGATAACGCCGAAAATCCCGATTTCAATATAACCGTACTGTGGCACATTAAAGTTCTTTTGCGCCACATAGTAGAAACCCAGCACCAGAAGGTTTTGCATCACGCCGCCGAGGATATACCCTTCATAGGTTTTATTCGGGCTCACGGCAAAGCCGACTTTATGACGGCCGAAGGCCTTGCCCATAAAATAACCGCCGGTGTCGGCCATAGCCGTTGCCCAGGTGACCATCCACACATAAAACAACCCGTTATCGAGACTATAAAGAAGAAAAAGGTGCGAGAAGGTGAAAGGCAGATAAATCACTGACATCGAGTAGATGGCCAGAATAATCAGAGAGTTTTCTACCCGGTTCTTCAGTAGTTGTATCTTCAGCAGCGAGAACAGGAAAACGAAGATCAATCCGCCCAGCAGCGCATAATTGAATTTCAGTAAATTCAGGGCTTTTTTAATGCCTTCATGATAAAGGGGGGCGCCTGGAACATAGTGGTTGGCCTGCCAGGCGAGGTAAACCAGCGTCAGCAGCAGAATCGTGCTGATGATGCCGAGAGTTTTAGGGATCTTATCTTTGATCTTGGCTTCGGCAAGGTCGTAAAACTCCCTTATACCCAGCACCGCGCACAGCAGGGTGAAGGCATAAAGGGGAAACATATACATGCCCTGATAAGAAATGCTGAAAATAAAGGCCGCGGCGATCAGTAAGCCGCTGATCAGGCGCTTCGGTGTCTCACCCATGGGGTACGGCGGGTAGTTCAGGCAGGGTGTCAACGCGTAAGGTACGACCTCAAATTGATTTGACTCGCCGATAAGAGTTGTCCTTTTTTGTTCTGCCTCGTCTTACAGAGAGCGAGCACCGTGCGTCCCGAAAAATACCTGATTCCGGCTTTTGTTTTTGGCATTATGTCGCCACTCGTTAACTGTGGGTCATTACTGCAAGAGGCGCAGCGTATTCAACAGGTCTATGGCCTGAAGAACGGCGGAGTGCCCTCTGTCATCGCCACCGACCCCGCCGATAGTTCCATTGCACCCTACAACCAGACGGCGATTACCGTCACATTCTCGACGACCGTCGACGCCGCGACGGTCACACCGCAGGCGAATTTCGGGGCATGCACGGGTTCGCTGCAGGTGAGTTACGACGGTTTTCAAAACTGCCTGGGCGGTTCGCTCGACAGCAGTCAAAACCCGGGCATCCGTTTTGTGCCGGCAATTTTTCCCAAGGGTCTCGGTCTGCAGATTCGCGTCACGAGTGCCGTCATGAGCACAGCAGGATATCCCGCCGTGCCATATACCTCACCGGTGGGGTTTAAACTCGGTGCGCCCTGCGGAAACCAGAATTGTTTTTTCAGTTATTCGACGCCACTCATGCAAAACGCGGGAACGAGTACTGTGATTTTCCCGATACGTGCTGCTTCGAACAGTAACAAGTATCTGGTTATCTCGGGTAGTTCTTCGACCATTTTAGACGTCGCGGCGGTAACTACCGTCGCAGGCCCTACGGTGCCCGCTAACTGCATTCCCGGAGACGGTGCTCATAGCTTTTATATATCTGCAGGCAATTCGAACTCAGGCCAGCAGGCGATTGTGCGTGGTGGAAATACAACGGATTGGTGTCTCTACAACCCGCAATTGAATACGCTCAGTCTCGCATCGACAACGCAACTGGCGACGGGGTCCGGAAGCCTGAGCCTTCAACCCAGTGGAGTGAACGGCGACACCTTTGTCTTAAGAGGGTTATCTTCGAATAGTATTTTGCAATATTCGACGACGACAGAAGCCTTTGCGAATGTTTCGGGCACTTATGTTGTAGCTGGTAGTATTGGTGTGGGAGCGCATGCCCTGAAATTACAAACCGGTCTGAATACCGGCAAATGGCTGATCTTTAATGGATCTCCTGCTCCGTCGAATGGTACCTGGCTATTCACCGAATCTCCCCTCGGATTCGCAACGAGCACGACAACAGCCGCGAATATGGGAGCAGGTGCGGCGAGCTTTGAAACAGGCAGCGGTGGCAGTGGGCAGGTTATAACTATTCTCGGAGGCAATTCGACGGCAGTCAGTGTGCTCAATACCCAAACTTTTGGAGCCCCCACTCTGCAGAACTCGGCCTTGTCGATCGGCGCATCCGCAGCTGCCCTCTTGCTGAATCAAAGCGGGTATTCCCCCTTGTTGCTGCATGGCGGCGTCTCGGGGCCTCACACCACCAGCCTCTACAATGGCAGCTCGTTTGTACCAGGCCCTAAAACAACAGGGGCGATTCTCGATGGCTCCGCTCAGATTTTTATTTCGGGCGGCGCGAGCGGTGGCGCCTTTTTCATTGTGAATGGAAGCGGCATGCCGTCGACCTCGGTTTATTTTCCGTCCAGCAATAGTTTTAGTCCAACCCGAATGCCGACCAGCGTGCCCAATGCAGGCTCCAATGCCTTCTATATTGAGGCTGGCTCCGGGGTCATCCATCCCGGTAAGACCATGATCATCGGCGGCGCCAGCACGACCGAAACTGCGTTGTTTGATCCCATTCGTTTCGAAATGTTACCGGGCCCGCAATTACCAGCCAATGCGACCGCAGATTCCTTTAATTTACCACTGACGAATGGTCCGCATGGCGGTAAGGTTCTCGTTTTTGCCGGATCAACGTACTACGTTTACAATCCGGTTACCCATCAGTTTAGTACGCCAGCAAGCTTAACTTGGCCCGCTGCACCCGGAACCTACGGTGCCGGCGGCGTTGCCTTCAAAATCGCCGGCGATAATCGTTACGTTATCATCCGCGGTGGTGGTTCGAATCAAGCGGACATCTTCGATCCCTCGGGAGGTACACCGAGTTTTCCCAGCGCATTGACGATTGGTTGTAGTGTCTCTGTAGCGCCGCTCGCGCTGCGTTATACGACCGGGGGACAGGTAAAGCACTTGGTCTATTGCAACGGTACCAATGTTGCAATTTTCAACGATGCCTCGACTACTTTTTCAGGGCCTTTTGCGGCGCTCGGCGGCGGCGGAGCCGGCATGCAGGGTTTCGTCGTCCCTTCAGGCCCAGATCAGGGTAAGTTGGTCATTATTCAGGGTGGAGGATCCACAACGACAACGGTTCACGATGCGAGTAATGTGGTTTCCTCGACTCCGGGCCCAAGCCTCGGTTCCTGCGCAGCGGGCACGGGCTCTCAACTTTTTCAGATCACTACAGGCACGAATGCGGGAAAATATCTGCTGATGGCCGGAAACTCTACCACGAATAGTTGTTTCTTCGACACATCGCAAAGCACGCCATCGGCATGGTTAACAGCGGGACCCACCGTGAGTAACAACGCGTCGATTGCGTATAACGTCGGAAATGGAGGGTTAGCCTTCCGGACGAATGGCGGCCTCTACCCTACTGCGATGGTGATTTTGCCGGGGTCTAACAAAAACGTCTGGGGAACCTATGTCCCCTAACTGTTTTCCATTTCAGAAAACTGCTGATTTCATTTTACCCGTCGAAACACCTACCGGCTAAGGTGACGAGATGCGTCATTTAATTCTGCTGATGATCGCCGTGGCAGGCTTTTCCCCTGCACTTTTTGCCGAGTCGACGGTGCCCGGCGACGGGGCTACTGCGGTCAAAGCCTATCGCTATTTTTTCTACCGTGCCTCGAAAGGCGATGTGCAATTATATTTTTTAGGCTCCATGCACATGGGTAAACCCGAAGACCCGGATTATCCAGCAAAGGTCTATGATGCACTCCAGGGTAGCCGCATGTTCATTCTCGAGGGCGAGGTGCGCCGCGATAAAATACGCATGCCCGATCTGAAATATACCTACCTGCCCGAGGGCTCGAAGATACAGAAATTTCTCACCAAAACGGAGAATGCGCAGCTCGAAAAAATCACGAAGGCACTCGGTGTGCATTTGCCTTCATTCGAGCATTTTCAGCCCTGGTTCATGGAATTCATGTTTGGTTATCGCATGGCACACAATCAGGGGTTTGTGCTCGAATACGGTACGGAGCACCGCCTCTTGCGCTACATTGAGCGTAACAAGAACCTTGTCGAAAAACCGCGCATCTTTGCGCTCGAAGGCTCAGACGAAGTGCTGCGCAACATGCATAAACTGCCGATGGCCGATCAGCTGACGCGCTTTCGTGCGTTTCTCACCTATTCTGACCGAACCGGTGCCGGCAACGCGGTTGAAATGCAGCAATACTGGCGCGACGGCGACGACGAAAAAGTTCTGAAGATATTTCATTATTACGCGAAAGAGGGCACCGAAGAAGGCAATCGCTTTGCGAATGTCTTGCTCTATGACCGTAACCGGCGCATGGCCGAACGACTCGCACTTGTGTCTCGCTACCCTGGGCAATATTTTATCGTCACGGGAGCGCTGCACCTGATCGGCCAAAAAAGTATTCTCGATTACCTGAAAGAAGCGGGCTTCAAAATCGAGCGTCTATGAAGAAATGGGGATGCGATAAATGCGATGGTCTGGGTTACCGAACGTTGCCGCAGATGGCACGGCGCCGTGCGAGCTATGTGCTCGAGCTGTGCGAGTGTGTACAACCCCTATGCCGCGCTTATGGTGAAGATCACCAAAGCCCGTGGGTTTATTTCGACGAGAAAACCCGCAAAGTGCATAGCTGCGAATGCAAAGGAGCGCACGACGCCTTGGCGCGCACCAACGAACTCTTCGCCGCGTCGAATATTCCCGCCAAATACCGCTTTCACCGTCTGAAAGAATTTAATCATTCGCCGCAATATCCCAACCCGACACATTCACCCGAACTCGAGGCGGCGAAGCGGGGTGCGCAGGTAGCACTCACCGCGGCCTATGACAAGGCACTGCATTTCATCGACGCCCAGAAAAAACTGGTGCAAGGGCAGCATGGTTCGACAGGGCTCGCCACCGGAAACATCGCAGCGGCCGATCTCAAGGGGCTTTTTCTGATCGGGCCTCCGGGTACCGGAAAATCTCTTCTCGCGGCGATGATTCTCAATGAGCTGATCCTGACGGCGCACCTCAGCTGCCGTTATGTCAAAATCTCGCGCGACTTCTTTCAGCAGCTGCGCGCCACGTTTAACAGCGATTCGGGCAGCAAGACCGAAACTGTATTCAATGATATCGCCCAGCAGGACATCCTCGTGATCGACGATTTTGGCATTCAGTCAGACAGCGAATGGGAACAGCGTATGCTCTACGACCTTGTCGATGCGCGCTATGAGGCTGAGCTGCCGACGATCATCACCTCGAATATCGACCTCGATGCGGTAAAGAGCCTGTTTAAGGGGCGTATCTATTCGCGGCTGACCGAGATGTTGCATATCGTTGAATTTTTCAGCGTGCGCGATTACCGGCAAGATATGCAGCTCTAAAAGCTTTACGCCCTGACGCGTCGATGATTATCGACGCGTTATGGCACACGATCCGAGTCTGTTAGACTTTAATATCTCCCCCGAACTTCAGGAAATGGGCGAACTTCTGCACGAAGTCTGCCGCAACGAGATTATTCCGCGTCGCCTTGAACTCGACGAAAAAGAGGAATATCCCTTCGAAATCTTCAAAAAATTCAAAGAAGCGGGCCTACCCGCGATCATGTACCCCGAAGAATACGGCGGCGCCGGGTTGGGGCTCTTTGCTTCGATTCTCTTTGCCGAGATTGTGAGCGAATACTGCCTCGGCGTGAACACAGCGATTTCGGCGACCAAGCTCGGCGCACTGCCGATCGAACACGGCGGCACCGAAGAGCAGAAAAAGAAATACCTTTCGGCCTTTGCTTCGGGTGAAAAAATCGGCGCGTTCGGTCTTACCGAGCCCAATGCCGGTTCCGACGTACCAAACCTCTCTACCACAGCTGTGAAAAAAGGCGACCGTTACATTCTCAACGGTACCAAACAGTGGATATCCAACTCAGGTGTTGCCGATGTCTATACGATCTTCGCGCTCACCGATAAGTCGAAGGGCCCGCGCGGCATGTCGTGCTTCATCGTCGAGAAAGGCACAAAGGGCCTCAGCTACGGTAAACTCGAACAGAAGATGGGTATCCGTTGCTCGCACACACGCCAGGTGATTCTCGAAGACTGCGAAGTACCCGAAGAAAACCTCGTGGGATTAAAACCGAACCGCGGTTTTATCCACGCGATTCAGACTCTCACGTCTTCGCGCCCCGCTGTCGCTGCGTCTGCGGTCGGCCTTGCCACCGGCGCTTACAAAGAAGCCGTTAAATACGCACGGGCCCGCGAGCAATTTGGCAAAAACATTATCAACTTCCAGGCGGTGCAGCACATGCTCGCCGACATGGCGACGCGTATCGAGCAGGCCCGCCTCATCACCTACCGCGCGGCGAAGTATGCGATGGCGGGCCACCCCGACACCGCGAAATATTCGGCGATGGCGAAATATGCCGCCTCTGAAACCGCGGTTGCCGTGTGCAACGATTCGCTGCAGCTGCATGGCGGTTACGGTTTTACGAAAGATTATCCGATCGAGAAGATGTACCGCGACGCGAAGATTCTGACGATCTACGAAGGCACGAGCCAGATCCAGAAAAACGAGATCGGCGCGTACATTATCAAAGAATCGGCGACGCTGAAGTAACCCACACCTCCGGGTTCTCGATACGCGCGGTTGTCGAATAGCCCGAAGGGCATATCGAGACATCGCGCTACTCGACCACCGGATGCATCATTCTATGAAACTGATTCGCTTTACAATACTTCTCTCGCTCGCAGCGACCCTTTTCTGTAGCTCAACTCAGCAAAAATCCGCTGCGAATCCAGGTAAAAAAACTTACCTGCGCGGGCTCTATCTTCCTGTTCGCAAAGGGCCTGGCGATGCGCGGAATCTCGACTTTGTGAAGTCGCTTGTCGCCAGAGGTAAGCCTCTGGGCATCAATGCCTATGTGCTCGATGTCCAGGCATTCCAGGGTAACAAGAACAAGGTGAACCCCGAAGTGGTGGCCTACCTCAAATCAGAAGGAATTTACACCGTAGCGCGCGTCGTTTGTTTCGAGGGCGGCATCAAAAAATTTCCGGTGCCGCAGCCGCATCTCGATAACCTTGCGGCGCTCGTCGAAGAGGCTTCGCAGCAGGGCTTCGACGAGGTGCAGCTCGATTACATCCGTTTTGCGGATGAAGGTGTCCGCGTTTCGCTTAAGCGTAAGTATGAGTACCTCGACCAGTTCATCGGCAAGATGCGCGAGATCACGAAGCGCCATAACGTTAAACTTTCAGCCGACATCTTCGGGCGCATCGTGTATAACAAAGACGATTCGATCGGTCAGAAACTCGAAAATTACGTCAAGCATACCGATGTGATTTACCCGATGCTATACCCAAGCCACTTTACGGCCGACAAAAAACGCCTGGCGAATCCTGGATTTACTATCAAAGAAGGTACTGAAAACGCCATCAACCGCCTCGCGGGTACCAGCACCGAAATCATGCCCTGGGTGCAGTGCTTCGTGTACAACATACAGCATGCGCGCGTGAATCTCACGCAGTATGTCGTGCTGCAAGTTGAAGCCGTTGAGCAGACCAAGGCACGCGGTTGGGTAGCCTGGAACGCCAAAGGCGATTATAAAGAAGTCTTTCAGGCTTTGGAGAAGATCCAGAGCGGCACGACGGCAGCGCAAATAACCCCTCCCCGCAGCTAAGCTGCTGCCCCTCCCCACTCACGTGGAGAGGGGCCTTTCAAATCTAAGCTTCGCTAGTTTGAAGAAAATTCTGGGTACACTTCCCCCCTCTCCATGTTAATGGGGAGGGGGTTAGGGGGTGGGGTTTAACACAATATTCTGCACCACCGCCGACTTTTCCATCTGCCGTAGGAAATCCTGCATACCGACCAGGTCGGTCGTGGTGAAGAATACCTGACCCACATCGCCGCCGCCTAAAAAGTCGATAAAACTCGCACGGCGCGAAAGGTCGAGCTCGTTCAGAATATCGTCGATGAGCAGCACCGGCGTCGCCCCAAGCTTCTGGCGCATGTAGCTGAATTGCGCGGTTTTGAGTGCCAGGGCAGCCGTGCGCCTCTGTCCCTGCGAGCCCACGTTACGAATCTCGCGGTTGGTGTCACCGCCCTGCGTGAAGAAAATACGGTCGCGGTGAATGCCGCTCGTCGTCTGCCTGAGCCGCAGGTCATTGGCGCGGTGATCTTTCAGCATTGCCATGTAATCGTCCGTGGTTTTGACCTGCCCGGTATCGCCCTTATAATCGATCCGCCAGGCGTCGCGGGCTGATGAAATCTTTGCAACATTCTCGGCAAAAGGAGATGTAAAATCAGGAATAAACTGGCGTCGTTTTTCGAGAATTTCGACGCCGGCCTGGGCCAGCTCGCGGTCGACGGCAACGAGCATGGCTTCGTCGGGCCGTGCCTTCAGTGTCTGGCTCCTCAGTTTCAGGGCGCGGTGATAATGCTGCAATGCTGCGAAGTACGCGGGGTAGAGCATCGAGAGCAAGAGATCGAGAAAGCGCCGGCGCTCCGAGTGATCGCCCGCAATGATACGCATGTCGTCGGGCGACAGTACTACCGAAGGTATACGGCCGATGATCGCCGCTGCCTTTTCATTCGTGCGACCGTCGAAGGTGTACTTTTTCACCAGCGCGGCCTTTTCTTCGGTGGGATTTTTTCCGTAAGCGATCGCGATTTTGTGTTCGCCATCTGCCGCCGCGAAGACGGCCTCGACGCGGTAAAAACTCGCATCGAAGCGTATCATCTCGCGATCGAGCGCGAAGCGGAAAGATTTGAGAAAGGAGACCAGACCGATAGCCTCGAGAATTGTAGTCTTGCCGGCACCGTTGTCGCCGGTAATAAAGATCAGGCCGTCACCGAATTGGTACGAAGCCTTCTCGCAGTTACGAAAGTTGAGAAGGTTTAGGTTCTTGATCAAGGGGGGTTGTAGGGGGCGAAGCCCCCTACTAAATCTTCATGGGCATGACAAGCGCGATGAAATCCGGATCGTCGACATCTTGTACGACCAGCGGTTTATTCGCATCGTTGAGGCCGAGCCGCACGCGCGGGCAGGTGAGTGCCTTGAGAATGTCGATGAGGTACGTGATGTTAAAACCGATCTCAAGGCGTTCGCCCGAATAATCGGCTTCGAGCGCGACTTCGGCGCGGCTGCCCTGGCCCGACGACTGGCCGGTGATGTGCATCTTTTTGTTTTCGAGCGCCATGCGGCATTGGTGCGACGGCGGTTCGGTAACCGGGCGAATCTGCTGCAGCGCTTCGATGAGTTTGTCGCGGCTCATTTCGAGCTGTACTGCAATGTCTTGCGGCAGTACGCGCTTGTAATCGGGAAACTTACCTTCGAGCAGACGGCTCGAGAGTTGTGCATCGCCGACACGCACAAAGAGATCGCGTTGTTCGACCCCGAGAAGAACTTCGTCGGCAACATCGATGAGCTTTTGCATTTCGCGGATCGCTTTCGCATGCACCACGACGTCGCCCCCTGTGGGCAGATTTACCGGCGAGGTGAGCTTGCGTGTTATCGCCGCAAGCCGGCGTCCGTCGGTGCCAACGAGGGTGAGCTGGCTGCCATTACCCTGGAAGCAGAGGCCATTGTAGATATAACGATTATCTTCTTGTGAGATCGCATACTGTGTTTTGCGGATCATCTCTTCGAGAATCGCCGACGATATGCCAAAGAGCTTATTGTCGCCGAGGCGGTTTAATGTCGGAAAATGTTTCGCCGAGTTACCAGGCATAACGTATGCCGCCGAAGCTTCGCTCGTGCCCCTGAGGTTGACACGAAATGCGGCGGCACCTTCGTCGGGGGTTTCTTCTTGTTCCACTTCGACAATGAGATCTTTCGAAACCAGAGAGCCGACATATTCCTGGAATTGTTTCGCGGGGATAATGAACTCCCCCTGCTTGGCGCTTTCAACAGGAACCGTGATGCGGGCCGTGGTTTCCATGTCGGATGCCGTGATCGACACCTGCTTTGCCTCGACGGCGATCAGCAGGTTCGAAAGCATCGTGCCCATGTCGCGGTGGGGAATGATCGCGTCGATGCGCCGTACCGCTTTATCGATCGCATCTTTGTTTGTCTGGAATTTCATGTGACCCTTTGGAGACGCATAACGATAAAGCCTTGATAAGACATAAAGCAAAATACCTATGGGGTCGCCCATGAAAACGGCGATGACGCTCGAATACGACGGCGCCGGTTATTTCGGCTTTCAGCGTCAGAAGGCGCAAAATTCGGTGCAGGCAGAGCTAGAAAAAGCCCTGTCGACGGTTCTGCGCCAAAAGGTGCGCGTCTGGTGCGCTGGCCGAACCGATACCGGCGTCAATGCGCTCGGCCAGGTTATTCATTTTGCAGCCGACTACGAGCAGAGCCACGACCGGCTGATCTATGCCCTCAACAGCCTTCTGCCGCGCGACATCGCCATCCGCCATGCGGCTTATGTACCCGGCGATTTTCATGCGCGCTTTTCATGCCTCGGGCGTGAGTACGTTTATCTGATCTACAACGCGCCGTACCGCCCAGGGGTTTTGGGGTATAAATCATTGTGGTTGCGCGAAAAGCTAGAGTGGGATCGCATCCGCGACGCGATTCCGCACCTGCTGGGTGAGAATGACTTCGCCGCTTTTACCCGTGTCGCTCTTGTCAAAAGCGGTGAGCGCACGCACCGCCGCATCGATGCGATCGACGTCGTACATGACGATACCTATACATACATCCACATCCGCGGGTCGGGTTTCTTACATAACATGATTCGTATTCTTGTGGGTACGCTGCTCGACGTGGCCAGAGGTGAGATACCACCTGAGAAGATGGCGGGTATTCTCGCCTCGGCCGACCGCCTCGAAGCCGGGGTGACGCTAAAAGCGCACCCGCTCTATTTTTTGCACGCCGAGTACAAAGATTATGATCAATCAGCGGCGCAGCATGGGTTGCGCAAGATGTTACTGCGCCACCGGCTGCAGCGGCTCCCGCGATAAGTTGCTGATCGCTGCCCGCTCGGGGCAGCGATCGCATGCGTCAGCTAAACTGGCAGACGACGCCGCCCATCAGCGTGATGGTGATCGCCCAGTAACCCCAGTTAATGAAGATATATTTTGCCCCGCGTCTTTCGAAAAGAGCCGCAGTTCCGATCAGAGGCAACACAAAGAAGATGCTGAACAGCAGGCCATGAAAGGCGCCATGCTTGAATGTGCGGAATTCACGCCCGTACTTCGCCATAAAATCGGCCGCATATTTCGCGAGATCGGAGTTGGGGTTCATCAAATCGGCGCGGTGATTCATCAGAATCGAAAAGTAATGATTCTGGTGAATCACAATGGTGTTGATGACTGTCGTCATCATCAATGATAAGAGAAGGCTTACCAGCATGATTACGACAAAATTGCCGGCTTTGAGTTTTTCTTCGGTCAGACCGTTGACTCTCATCCAGACGCCGCCCATGAGTTTGGGGTGGTAATAGATGAAACCGATTACCATCGGTATAAGCGCCGTGAGCGCCAGTATTTTGATATTGAATACCATAGTGCATGATATTGTCGGGTTTCACTGCACCGTCAAATCAATTCTTTTCGGTTAACAGTTTTTTCACCGGATCTTGCTCCCAGGCAACATTACCGACCTTAGCGTAACGGCTCGTGTAGTTCGAGTCGAGGATATACGTTGTAGGGTACGAGTAAACACCCAGGGCTTCGAATGTCTCACTGGTACGAAAATAACGCAAGGGCAGATTGGTTTGGCTTACCCATTTTTGCAGCGTGGTCTGATCTTCATCGGTAAGCACGATTACCGGCACCTGAGGAAAGTGCTTCAGCCGCATTGCCTGCAGCCTTGGCAGTTCGCGGTGGCAGTCGTGGCACCAGCTCTGGCCGAAGACGACGATGGTCGACATCTGCATCGCAGGCAGAATTTCCGCGAGACTGGTTTCTTTCCCGCTCTCTGTGATAACCCGCAGTTCCCGAAAGTTAATTCCCGGGGCCATGCGAAACTTCCAGTAAAGAAAACCGCTGAAAAACACTGCGGCAAGAACTGTGATAACTAGCAGGGGAACGGTTTTGCGCACGCTTTTTCGCGGTTGTTTTTGCTCGCGCCGTCAAATCTAATCCGCTGTAACCTAATATCTGACCTGTTACGAATTGACGGCGCAAGGGAATACCGGGGTTCGCTGTACCGTGCGAAAAGGCCGGTTCAGCGTTCTTTTCGACGTTCTGCGCATTGCTTTTCCGTTCTTACTGCTCACTGCGCTGGCCTTCAGTTGGCGGTTTTTGCCGCCTCCCTGGCTTCAGGCGATCGAAGCTTTCGTACGCAGCATACCGAATGCGCCGTGGGCGGGGTTTGTTGTTGTTGCCGTTTATTGTGTGCTGAGTCTTTTTGTTTTTCCGATCAGCATTTTGCTCTATGGCACGATTTTAACCTTCGGTCTTTTCCCGGGTGTTTTGTACGCGTTCGCCGGCACGATGGCCGCGGCGATCTTGAATTATTATTTCGGCGCCTGGTTTAGCCAGAAGCAGGTTTTTCGTTTTCTCGAAAACCGTAAGCTGGTCGATCTGAAAGACGCGCTCATGCAGCCGAGTCTCGCGACCGTAATGGTAATCCGCCTGACGCCAGTTGCGCCGTTCACGATTGAAAATTATTTAGCCGGCGCCGTGGGCGTGAACTTTCGCCTCTATGTCGTGGGCACGCTTTTGGGGCTCATGCCTGGTATTTGCAGCATCGCTCTCATCACGACCGCTCTCAGCCCCTACGTTAAAAACCCGCTCTATTACATTCCGATCTACTTCGGCATGTCGAGCGTGCTGCTCATTCTCATCATCATCGGAAAAAAAATCGCCCGCGCCGTTTCTCGGCAACGACTCAACCGCAGGCTCGGCTCGATTATCTATACACGGCTCGACCAGATCAAGGGTTTGCAGGCCTATTTTGCACACGAGCCGTGGCTGGCTTCGTATACCCAGCGCGTGAGCGATGGTGTCGAGGGGCAGAGTTATTTCGTCAAAGTCGGATCTCCCCATGGGGCCGATACTCTGCTCCTGTTTCAGATCATCACCGTGACCCCGAGAGAACTCTTATCGTATGTGCGAACTAAAGGCACTCTGGGTAAAAGTTTGGTGCGGCGGGTGATTCAGTTTTTTGTTCAGAACCGGCGCATCCGAATTTTGGTGAATGGCTGCCCGAACCTGACCGGCGATTTTCGCTGTGTTTCGAAGCCCGACAGTATCGACGAGACCGAGGCCTTCACGGCTGCAATCCGCCAGCTGGGTCATGCCGTGGATTTCGACGCGGTGATTGTGAAAGATATCTCTGTGCCGGTGAAAAAGACACCGTTCGAATTTAAAAAATTCCAGGTCGACCCGAACATGGTCGTCAAAAATACCTGGAAAACGATGGCCGGCTACGTCGCGGCCATGCGAACAAAATACCGGCAGCGTTACCAAAGCACAATGAAAAAGAGCTCTGACCTGACCGCGAAAAAACTGAGTTTCATCCAGATCGTCGATAACAAAGAAGAGATCAATGCACTGTTTCGTAATGTTGTGCGGCTCGATAAATTCAATCTGGAGCAGGTCGCCGACGACTACTTTATCCGCCTGGCGCAGATGCCTGAATTTTCTCTTTACGGTTATTTTTCAGGCGAGCGTCTTGTGGGTTTTCGCAGTTCGATCGATGCGGGCGACCGGTTGATCGCGCACTACGTCGGCTTTGACGATGCGGTAAACAATGAGCAGAAAATCTACCATCGTATGTTATTCGATTACGTCGAAGAGGGAATCGTCAAGAAGACGAAGGAGATTCATCTCGGGCGCACGGCGCTTGAGATCAAATCGACGGTGGGTGCCGAGCGTGAAGATTATACGCTACTTTTTCACTCCGATAGCTGGTTCTACCGCACGGTTGGTAATTATTATGTCTCGCGGCTCAGGGCGACCGAGTTTGAGGCGCGTTCGCCGTTTCGCGATGCATAGTTTCAGGGTTAAACACAACCTCTTT
>JAFLED010000002.1 GCA_017302045.1 Spirochaetota bacterium | reverse complement strand
AATGAGCGCCAGAAAAGATTGATAAAGGTATTTCTGTCTTGACTGCCCGCCATCGTGCATAAATTAAGGTGCGCGGTTCGGGCAGATTTCAGGTACCAGGAGTTACCATGTCGCTTAAAGAAGCAACTCTCGAAGTTATAAAGAAATTACCCGACGATGTCTCGGCCGAAGACATTATGGAAAAAGTTAACTTTGTAAATCAGGTAGTAGAAGGTCTTGCCGCCTCGGAAGCCGGTCGTTCTATTTCAACGGAAGAACTCCTTAAACGCATTGAGAAATGGTGAATGTCCGCTGGACGGATAAGGCGGAAAACCGGCTGTATAAAAGCTGAGTCGCTTGTTTAAGAATGCGTATCCGAATCATCGACGCCGCCCTCGACAACGTCG
Source organism: Spirochaetota bacterium (assembly GCA_017302045.1). GTDB lineage: Bacteria > Spirochaetota > Leptospiria > Turneriellales > Turneriellaceae > Turneriella. The sequence goes on along the minus strand of JAFLED010000002.1, from coordinate 44,999 downwards.
ACGTTATCGTTGATGAGGTAATCCCAGGCACCGTTGAAAATCACAAACTGATTCCTAAAAAATTGCTGCTGGCGTTTCTCGACGACTGGCTTGATTTCGTCGCTCGCGTACTGGCGCAAAAGAACAGCAGACCCGAAGACCATGTCTTTGATCGTGAGGTGGCAGAGAGGCTACGGCGTTACGGTAACACGCTGCGTACGCTGCTTTTTCAACCCTCCTTTGACTGCGCCGACGCGCTCCAACTCGTCTTTTCGGTCGATGCGGATTGGGCGCGTCTGCCGTTCGAACTTTTACCGATGAACCGGGCAACGGAAAATTTCGCGGGCCTTGGCATACCGATTCTGCGGCAGATGCGCACGGTTTCAGCACGAAGCGAAACGGCAAATACCGCAAACCGCGCGCGAAATTTTCTTCTATTGGCGAATCCCGAAGGCGCCTCCGACATCGCCGTCCTGACTAACGAAGAGAAAAAATCCCTGGAGCACATCGGCAGCGGCAAGGTGGATATGCGCGTGTTGGGAAAGCTCGCGGCTACCACACAGGCTGTCGAAGAACTTGCACACTGCGAGTATCTGCACTATTCGGGGCATGTCCGCGAACAATCGCTGCGTTTCCGGGACGGTGCTTTGTTTCCACAGGACATCGCGGCCATGAACCTCGATAATATGAAGCTGGCATTTATCAACGGCTGTAATTCTGCCGGCGAATATGCTCAAACCGGGCTTGCGGCCGCTTTTTTGTCGGCGGGGGTGAAAAATTATATCGGCTATGGCTATCCGGTATCCGACGCGGCTGCCCTGTTTGCGGCAGAGGCGTTTTGGGCGGATTTCCTTCGGCGCGAAAACAGGTCTCCGATCTTGAAATTATTTTACCGAGACCGCAAGAAATCACTTTCCGCAATCGCGCTGTCTTTAAGGCGCGCGATCTTTGAAAAATTCGGTGCCGCCGAATTGGCATGGCTGGGCATACAGTTTTTTGCCGGCGCGGAAAACCGCAAACGACAGAAAGCCGGAAAATTCGTGATTGCAGCGGCGGCATTTTTTGCGATAGCCCTGAGTATTGTCTTCTTCGCAGGAGATCGCATGTCCAAACCGGCAGAGATGTCGTCTAAAGCGAGATTGTCTCAACCGGAAAATCCGTCAAACCGGCGGCGCGACAAACGAACCGCCAAAGCCGCAGAATCCCGGGCGCCGGCGGCACGGCTTCCCGAGAAACCGATCGGTGTCATTACCTCCCGTCACCATGAGAAAACGCCGACAATACAGTCGCCGGCCCTGGCGAGCCTGGTGGCCGATTTTCGCACGATGCCGCATCCTTTCTACACGAAGGAAGATAAAGAAAGAATTTTGTCCGACGTGCTGACTTCCGATGTCCCCGAGACCTCGAAAATTATTCGGCTGAAAAACGAGCTGCCATGAAATTGTGCCATCCGATTTTTCTTCTCCTCGTCGGATTTATATCGGCGGAAATTTCCGCGACCGAAGATAAAAAATGCCGCGATGCCGAGCTGGTGCGTCTGGCGGAAGAAAATTGTACCATTGTTCAAGGTTTGGGAGCGGGAGCAGATTCTTGTAAAGCGTTCTCTGCGATCGTCGATGTCTGCGCGACCGAAGGTGTCAGTGACGCTCAGATCGTCAAGCTACGAGAGACCATGAAACAGACAAACCGGCAGCTCAAAGGCGGCGTTGCCGATACGAAAGGGCAGTTAAAGTCATACGAGAAACAGCAGCGCGATGACTATGAAAAATTCAGGAAAACCTGCCAGAATGCCGAACTGAACTCGGCTTTAGACGAGTATGTCGAATACGCCGCTGCTTATTCAATTGCGATCGAATATTTACAAATTTGCCGGGAGCAAAAAGAAGATCGGTTTTTTACGGATAGTCTTGCGATACAAATCCGCTCGGAACTCAGGACGGCACGCTTCAAGAACAAAAAATCCCCTAATCTTCAGCCTTATATCGACGCCTGTAAAGACGGCGACGTGCGCGCCGCCGCCGAAGCCACGCTTGCGGAACTTGCCGTGCTGAAACACCGCAGTGCAGATAAGATACTCGTTGCGGGAGGGTATAACAGTCTTGAACAAGTTTTGTTTCAACTCGATCGCCACACAAAATCTGAGAATCTTGAAAAGTTGACTGGTCTGAAAGAGGGTTTTATTCGCGCTCAGAAGGCGATAGAGATTATGAAATCATTGCGAAAGAACTGACCGGGCACTTATCGCTTTTTAGTGGACGTATTACGGGAGTTCGAAGCATGCTTCCCGGGCCGTTATTCCCGACGATTGTATGCTCTCCGGTAACTCCGACATCCGTCCTTTTATCGCCGAATGCTGTGCCGGTTCCGAGACAGCATGGAATCGCTTTTTTGAACTTTTTCACCCGTTGATTGCTGGAAGGGTTCGTAAGACAGTAAACTACGATCACGACGATATCGTTCAGACGATTTACTGCAAACTCATCGACAACAATTACGGGCTGTTGCGTAAATTCCGCGGCGAGAGTTTTTACGAACTGCTTGCCTATGTCCGGCAAATTGCCTTTAATACCGCCGCCAATCAACGCCGCTCTCAAGGCGTCGAAAAAGCGCGTATTACAAGCATCGAAGATTTCATGGGTCTCTTGAGTTCGGAGCATGATCCCGAAACCCGCTATTTGCAAACCGAAGTTTCGCGCGAAGTGATGAGTGCCATCGCTAAGTTGGATATGAAGTATCGCGAGCCGGTATATCTGCTGATGCAAGGATATAAACATAAGGAGATTGCCGGTATTTTGGGAGTTCCCATCGACACCGCTTCGACGCGCATTCGTCGTGCGTATGCAAAATTGGAAGAAAACCTGAAAAAATTTATAGTGAATTGAACGAAACAGGGAATATCGTGAAACATTATGTCTGATAAACATTTGAACGAAAAGGAGCTATCGGCTTACATCTCGGGAGCGGCGACAGGGACCGTACGCGATGAGGCAGAGCGCCATCTGAAATTATGCGGCGATTGTTTTCAATCTTATATGAATATGCGCGAGGCAATTTTTTTGCAGAAAGGCGGCGAGAAAATCCCTGCAAAGATGCGGGATGCCGTTTTGCAGAGGATCCGCGATACAAAACAAAGCCACATTTCCGTTATTGTTCGCTTTCTGAAAGACAAAATTATCGTCTTCAGCGGCGACCAGGACTCCCTGAGCTATCAGGGTCTCAAGGCATCGTACTCGTTTCGCGATAGCGGGGAAAATATTTTGAGCCGTAATCAAGAAGGCCCGATCAGTATTACCCGCGTCATTCGGGAACGCGAGGTAACGTTGACGATTCATCCTTTAACTCAAAAGGATAAAATTGGCCTGGCATTGCATGTCAGCCCCTCGGAGGCCTTGCAAGCGATTGTGACTTTTGATGGTGAAGTCTGCGAAACTATCGATGATATTTCGCGCCAATCGACGCTTTCAACGCAATTTCCCCGGAAGGGTGAGTTTGATATCCGGTTTCTGAAGAAAAAGGAAGCTATTTTTACTATCACACTAAACCTCGAAGCAGGTGAATGAAATATGCAATATCGTTTAAGCGCCCGCATGGACGCGGGCGCAGTACAAAGGCGCAACTACGTCAGAGAACGCCTACTACCCGTCACTGTTTCGGAAATTCATTTCTCATAAACCTCTTTCTCTTTCAAAAGCTTTACTCCCTCACGCGTACGAAACAGCGTCGGCACCGTCTTACGCCCGTAGCGATTCTTCTGATCGGGCACGCGCACCACGAAGAGCAGGTGCGGATAATCCGGGTGCGAATAGCCGGTTGAGCCGGCTTCCCCGAGAGTATCACCCGCGCGGACGGTATCCCCTTTCTTGAGCGTGATACTGCCGCAGCGCATGTGAAAATAGTTGCCCACGGTACCGTCCTCATGCAGCACCATAACAAAATTACCCGCACCATCGACCGTGCCCAAAAGCCCGGGATCGTGACCGCCCGTCGTGACATCGCTCCGCGAGGCGATGACAACACCCGCCCGCGCCGCGAGAATCGGTGTACCGCGCGGCATGCCGAAGTCCAGCGCATGCAGGTTGAGTTCGTTGTTGTGTGAGAATTTGCCTTTGTACCCTTGCAAAACAGGAGAGGAAAATCCGGCAGCATAGGGCAACTCGTATTCGGTCTTTGGATCGTGGCGGGTATTTTTCGGATCGCCCAGATAGTTATCGAAGGTGTAATTGAAGTTCGACGCGGCTATAGGATTAACAATGCGCAGTTTTGTGGCGACAATTTCGGCGCCTGCCGCCACGGGCAGAATGAAAGATTTTCCCGCTTCGGATTCGAGATTCACGAGCTTGGTCATCCGCATATCGAGATAAACCCCGAAGCGTTCGTTGTTCTTCACGGTAATTTCATAACCGCCTTCAACCTGGCGGTAGGCCGAGGTCACGGCCACGAGGAAATCCGGTTTAGGCTGCAACGCATGCGGCCCGCATTGCGCCTCCGGCGAATCGGCCAGCAGAACAGAAGCCAGGGTAAAAAACACGGCGGCAAATTTGAACATAGCCAACGGCAGCTCTGCCCCCGGTTATGTAAATTCTATTCGCGCATGCGGTGAACGAGCGCCACGGCGGCATCGAGTCAGCGGCCCGACTCGGGTGCTGCCTTACGGAAATAATAGAGCATCTCGGGCATGACGGGAAAGATAAGGGCGAAGCCCGCCATGTTGATAAAGGTAATGATAAAGTAGGGTAGGAGCTTCGCCATCCATCAACCAAAATACGAACGGTAGAGTTTTTCGTTGTAGTGCACGTAGAACACATTCTGCTCGACGAACGAAACCTCGCCATTTTTCAGCTTGCGCCACTCGGCGAGCTCGCCCTCGGCAACATAAATTTCGGTACCATTTTTTTCTTTATCGGCACTCTTCTCTGCGATGAAATCTTCAAGCAGCGCGATATGCGCCGCAGCCCATTCGACGACTGCCTCGGGTTCGCTTGCGCGCAATTGCTGCACACGCTGCGAAAGTTGCTCGCGCTGGGCACGGATTTCCCGGTCTTCACGGGCCATGGCGGCGAGATTTTCTTCTTTCTCTTCAGGCGGGCCATAGCTCCAGCGGTCATAGGCATCGCGCGACAAAAGACTGCCGGCCAGCTCGCGTATTTGCATCAGGTCTTTCTGAAGTGCGCAGGCGGTCGGGCCACACATGCGAGACGAAGCGATGCCTGCCCGGGGCCGTCAACGATTAAGGATCGACAAGTTCGAGAAAACGGTTCGTCTTCGCCTCAATCTCCCGATTTAAGGTATCGATTTCGCGACCCACCGCCGCTGCGCGTTCAAACGCAAGCCCCGGTTGCGCAAGCTCTGCCGTCAGTTCTGCGAGCTTTGCCTCGAGCACGGGTATCTCTTTCTCAAGACGCTCGCGCTCTTTAACTTGTGACATCGTCGGGCCCTTGGGCTTGTCGCGGTTTGGGCGCTCGCGCGGTTTTTGTTCTTTCTTTTGCTCCGCAACGGTAGCCTTTTCCTGCGCTTCTTTAGCAGCGAGGTAGTCCGAATAATTGCCGTTGAAGTCGGTGATGATCCCTTCCTGGACATTGCCGAAGTCTTTATCGAGCACGAAAAGATGCTGCGTGAGTTTATCCATGAAGTAGCGGTCATGCGACACCACGACGAGGCAACCGGCGAAATTTTGCAGATAATCTTCGAGCACGTCGATCGTCGCGATGTCGAGATCGTTTGTGGGCTCGTCGAGAATGAGAAAATTCGGATTCTTCATGAGAATCGTCAAGAGATAGAGCCGCCGCTTTTCTCCACCCGAAAGCCGCGCGGCCTGCTGGCGGTGCATGCCGGGCGGAAACAGAAACTGCTCCAAGAGCTGTGCGGCCGTGAGCGATTTGCCCTTTGCCAGCGGAATCGCCTCGGCGACATCGCGCACCACGTCGAGAATCGTCGCATCCTTGCGGAAATCCAACCCGGCTTGGCGGTAATAGCCGAAGACCGTATTGTCGCCCTTCTCAACGGTACCGGCATCGGGTTTTTCGAGGCCGGTGATCAGATTCAGAAAGGTGGATTTCCCCGCGCCGTTCTTGCCGATCACCCCAATGCGATCGCCTTTCAGGAACTTGTAGGTGAAATTGGCGACGAGACGGCGCTCGCCAAAACTCTTACTGATATTCTCGATCTCGAGAATTTTGCCGCCGATGCGGCTCATCTCGGTATCGAGGGTCTTCAGTTCTTCTCTCTTCTTCGCCGTCGCCGCAACCTTCAGATCTTCGAACGCATTCACGCGGTATTTTGCCTTCGTCGTGCGCGCCTTGGGTTGTTTGCGTATCCATTCGAGCTCGCGGCGCATCTTATTCTGCGCGGCGTCGATCGACTTGCGCTCACTCTCCTCGCGTTCGGCTTTTTTTTCGAGAAAGTTCGAGTAGTTGCCATGGTAGGTATAGAGCTTACCGTCGTCGAGTTCAAGAATTTCGTCGCAGATCGTCTCGAGAAAGTAGCGGTCATGGGTGACAAGAAAGAGTGTGATGTTATCACGCTGCAGATAACTCTCAAGCCATTCGATCATGTCGAGATCGAGGTGGTTCGTCGGTTCGTCGAGAATCAGCACGTCTGCCTCTTCGATCAGCGTATGCGCGAGCGCGACACGCTTGCGCTCGCCGCCTGAGAGTGAGCCCACGCGCGCGCCAAGTTGGGTAATCCCCAGCCGGGTCAGAATGCTTTTGATGCGCCGCTCATAGTCCCACGCATTCGCGGCCTCGACATCGGCAATGGCCTGGTCGACGCCCTTGCCCGAAATCATCGCCTCTTCGTATTTAGCGAGCACGCGCATCATGGGGCGCGACGTATCAAAAATGGTTTCTAGAATCGTCATGTTCTCGTCGAGCGTGTCCGATTGATCGAGGTACGCGACGGAGATGCCTTTTTTGAGAATGACGCGCCCGGCATCGGCAGGCTCTTTGCCCACCAGCACCTGCATCAGCGTCGACTTGCCGGCGCCGTTTTTCGCGATGAGGGCTTTTTTGTCGCCCGCGTTGAGGCCAAACGAGATCTCGTGGAAGAGCGGCTTGATGCCGAAGCTTTTGCTGAGTTTTTCGGCGGAGAGGTAGTTCAGGGTCAGCGCATACGGCGCCCGAAACCGAGCGTCAAGGCGTTCGGTGTTACTTCTTCGGTGTGGGCGTTGCGAGAATTTCTTTGTTTCCCGCGGCTTCGGCGTCGAGCGCCTGCATGACACGCTTATGCGTCGAAGCCGGGTCCATGCGCTGAATTCTCACTGTTACCGTACAGACAACGGGATCAACACTGGTGTCGACGCTCGCGCGAACCACGTGCGCGCCCCGGATACTGCCTTCGGTTGTCTGCGTGACTTTTTCACCGTACTTTTCGCGCGAAACCTTGCCCCTGACATTCGGCCAGTTCATATCGACGAGTGTTTCGATGGCGATGCGGAGCGCCTCGCTGCGCGCCGCTTCTTTGCAGCTCGATTCGTCGCGCATCGCCGAACCCGATTTGCGCGCCTTGCCCGGCGCCGTAACCTCGAGCGTATCTTTGTTGATAAATTTAGCCTTGGCCCCGATGCCCGAGCTCAGCACCACGAATCCCACGATAAACAGGTGACGGACTTTCATACCCCGAACTGGGCCATTTGCTCAGGCAAGTCAAGCCGATAAGCGGGGGATCAGCCGCGTCATGCAGGCCAGGACCAATAGCAACAGCAGGGAATATAGCAAGGAAAGCATCGGGCCTGAAGCCGGCAGAATGGCCAACGAGTTAAACAAAATAGCTTTCAAACTCAACCCAGAGGCCATTTTGGTCACCGCAAGCGCCTTTCCGATGATTCCGCTGAGCACATAGATCACCAGCGGGTTCATACCCATATAGCTAATAGGCCGCAAAAACCATGCCCCCCAGCCGGTATTCGTGAAGCGCAGCATCTCCAAAAAACTCAGTAGGATTACCCCCGCGGCGCCCGTCAGCAACGCATAGGGGAGTGTCCACAGGTTCTTATTCACTGGCTCTATAAATGCCATGAGAACCCCAGCTACTGCGAGGCTTGTGGCGAGGTAAACTCTGCCAAAACCCCTCCCCGCTTCTGCCCCCCCTCCCCTTGGCAACCTGTAACAGAGCGCACCGATCAGAAACGTCGCCACCGCCGTGAGCGTCGTGAACAGCCCCTCGGGATCGAAGGGTATCTTTTGCACCTTGTAGAGCATTGCGTCCGGCAAGATGGATGTATCGACGAGCCGGGCAAAATTATCCGTTAACGCAAAACTGCGGCCGAAGGTTCCCGCAGCGGTTGTGACGAGGGGCAGCCGCATGCCGATCTCGTAGATGGCGGCCATAACAATAAGGGCAAAGATCGTCGCGCGCGGCGAAATACATTTCCGCAGTATGAATCCACCGATAAGCACACAGAGCGCAATACGTTGCAGCACGCCAAAGACGCGCAGTTTTTCAGGATGAAATTCCGTGCCGGGTAAGAGGCCGAATGGCCAGGCATTCAAAAAAAGTCCGATAGCGAAAAGAATGGAGGCGCGGCGAATCAGCGGCAAATAGTAGGGAGGCTCTTCGGGTGCGTCGAGAGTCAGCGCACTCGCGCAATGCGGCCCGGTGCCCTGAATGCCCGTGAGCCGGTCGACCTTCATGGCAGCGGCAAAGCCTGCGACAAAAAGAAACAACGGGAATACGATATCGGCCCCCAGAAAGCCATCCCACTCGGCGTGCCGCAGCACCTGGAACATCTGCTTCCAGTCACCGGGGTTATTTACAATGATCATGAGCGCGATGGTCAGCCCGCGCAAGAGATCGAGAGCTGCGTTACGCTTTATATCCTGCACTGACTATTTTTCCGGAGACGAAACGCAACGAAAGCCATTATTCGAAAACGGCGCGTCGGGTAACGACTTACCGCGGTAGAACAGGCCAAAGGCGTTGCAGGCGTGAAAAGAGCACCACCACGAGCCACCGCGCGCGACCTTTAACGTGCCCGTGGCCGGCCCCTTGGGATTTATTTTCTCTTTTTCATCGAAAGCCCCGTACCAGTCGGCCGTGTATTGCCAGACATTGCCGACCGGGTCGTAAATGCCCCAGGCATTGGGTGGAAATGCCTTCACGGGCGAAAGATACATATACCCGTCTTCGTTTTCGTTGTGCTTGTGGTCGCGTCCCTGCCAGTAATTCAACAGGTATTTTCCGTTTTTGTCGCGCGTCGAATCACCCCAGGGAAAGCGCGTGCCCTGCGAGCCCGCGCGCATCGCGTATTCCCATTCGGCCTCGGTCGGCAGCCGTTTGCCATAGTGACGGCAATAGGCGTCGGCGTCGTTCCAGCTGATCGCGGTGACGGGAAAGTCATCTTGCATGGGCCATGTGCCGGATTTATCCGCACCGTAAGGCATGCGCCAGGTCGCGCCCTTGAGCCGCTTCCACTCATATTCTCCCATGCCTTCAAATGCCGCCAGCACATGACCGATCTTCTCGGCGCTCGTGACATATTTCGTCTCCGCGACAAAACGGTGGAAATCCGCATAGGTGACGAGCGTTGCATCGATTTTGAAAGCCGGGAGATTCACCCAGAAAGCGGGGCCCTGATCGTGCCGCGCCGCGCCGTTGCGCCCCATACGAAAGCGCCCTGCGGGGATATTCACCTGCGTCGCAAAGATGCCTTCGAGAATGAATATGCCGCAGAATATTTTTTTCACGCGGGCGTTAGCGCAGAGGAAAAGCCGGCATACTATCACCGCCCAGCGAGCAGTTGTTTTCTATAACCTCGCGTTCTACCCAGCCCAGGCAATACCCGTCGCCATATTCGCCGACGGCCTCGGCTAACGAAATGCCCTTGTCGGCGCTGAGTTTTTTAATCGCGGCCAGCTTGCGTGCCGTACAACCCTTTTGATATTCTTTAGGATATCCGAATGCGGGCTCGCGGTAACAGCTCGAAGGCGTACAATTCTGGTCATCGGGATGCGCCTTCGCCCAATCTTCAGCTTCTTTAATACGCTGCGCACTATGGCGTGCGTTTCTGGCGGTAATTTTTTTCCACTCGGTCTCGGTATGCGCAAGCAGGGGCATGTCAGCCGCCAGAAATCCGGCAAAGGCGTATCCCTTTTTGCCCTCAAAATCAAACTCGACCCAACGCCCTGTCTTCTCGTCGACGGTTATCGCGTTGCCGGTCACGCGGATAACACGCAGGCTGTCGCCTTTCACAAACGAACCGATAGTCTTACCCTCGAGCGACGGGGTATCGCGGATGCGCAATGCATTCACCGTCGAATAGACCACCTGCTTAGGCGTAAACTCAGCTGCGGAGAGAGAAACTCCCGTGAATATGCAGACCGAAATACCAGAGAAAATAATGCGTCTCATTCTACCTCCTGCGTTTTACTGACGCCACGCTCTCCAGTGGCTTGAAGTCAGAGCAAGCATTTTTGAACATGCGGAACTCCCCCTCGCCCTTACGGGTAATTTGATAGCGGTACAGGTTCACGTAGGCGGTATCGATCTTGTCTGCCGTTACGGAGTTCTGTGATTCGCCCGAAAAATTGTAGTGCATCGCCGCGCCGTTTTCTTCGAAGCGTACACGAAGCGTCGGGTAAACGGAATAATACTGGCTGTCAGAGCTCTTTTGGTAGATTTTTACCTCGGTGATTGACCTGATTTTATCCCAGGGCAGGTAAATTATTTCCCAAACGCGGTTGCGCGCGAGAATGCCGGATTGCAGAACCCAGTAGCCAAACTGCGGCCGCACCGTATTGGCCCGGACGCTCTTAATGCGCAGCCCCGCCCAGGCATAGAGTGCGGCCCAGGTAAAGAGCGCGGCAAAAAGCAGCATGACAAACAAGGCGCCTTTGTTTCCCGCGATCTTCTCCTTGGTCACGACCGCGTACATACCCGCCCAGAGGCCGAATGCAAACAAGCCACAAAATGCGAAGGCGATGAAATTCAGAAACCAGCCGTCGGCGGGGGGTGGTAAAAAAAGCCTGACCTGGCTACGCGCCCCGGGCGCATCGGGATTTTTCAGAAACGCACGTATCTCGCCGGGCAGGCTCTTCATCCGAAAAGCCCCCGGCTCCATGCCGGTGTGATTCAACCCGCGCCGCATGCGTCAATCACATCGGTAAAATGGGCGACGCGAAAGAGCCGGTGTATACTAATGTTATAACATGGCAAACACGGTAAAAATCCGCGCGATTGGCAATTCACAGGGCGTGACTTTGCCCAAAGCATTGCTCGAAAAATACCAGCTGAAAGAAGGGGATACTCTTACCACTGTCGAAACAGAAGACGGGATTTTACTCAAATCCCACGACCCGGTATTCGAAGAGGGTATGAAACAGTTTAACAAGTTCTCCGCAAAATATAAGAACGCACTGCGCGAACTCGCCAAATGAAACGTGAGCCACAATGGCTCCCGAAAGATCTGGTCGTGGCAATGCACCGCGAACTGATTCGGCTTCACGGCGGCCTCTATGCAATACGTGACGAATCTTTATTGGAATCAGCATTGGCGAAGCCACAGCAAAGACTCCATTACGAAAGCTCGGCAGATATTTTCCAGATGGCAGCTTCCTTGGGTTTCGGGTTAGCTAAAAACCACCCCTTTGCAGACGGCAATAAGCGCATCGCCTTTGCTGCGATGGGTGTATTTCTCCAGATGAATGGCTATGAAATAACAGCCGATGAAGTCGACGCCGTTGCCACCATCCTGCGCCTTGCCGAAGGCAATTTGAGCGAGGCAGACCTTGCCGCCTGGCTAAAGGCAAACCACGCGAAATTGTGATGACGCTCCCCGTTCAAAGCCTGTTCGCCGAAGCGCTATACACCATCGGAACCCCCGCACCAGCGCACATCTCTGCGCTTGTGCCCGAAGCCTCGACCCGCCGTTATTACCGGCTTACTCTGAACGACCCTTCGACTTCGCTCCCGCAGCGGGAGACCGAAGACGGTCGCAGGGCAGGCTGTTCAACGCTTGTCGGCGTGCATGAAGATGCCGCAACCGCGCCCACAAATATGCCGCTGGTGACGGGCATTCAAGACATGCTGAAGAAAAATGGCGTTGCCGTTCCCGAAATACTCTATGCCGACAGCGAGGCCGGCATCATGCTGCAGCAAGATCTGGGCGACCTTAGCCTCAACCTGGCGCTGCGCGAAAACAGCGATCAGGCGGATGCCCTCTACCGGCAAGCGATCAGGCATATGATCCGCTGGCAACGAATCCCCGACGACGGCCAATGCCCTGCATTCCGGCTGAGTTTCGACGTTCCCAAACTCATGTTCGAGTTTGATTTCTTTATCACGCACACTTTACAAGGCTATTACGGCGTAGGCAGCTTAGACGGCCTGCGCGAAGATTTCACCGAGATCGCCGAAACCCTTGCTGCACCCCAAAACAAGGTTTTTACACACCGCGATTACCATTCGCGCAATATCATGATCCACAGGGATCAGCAATATATCATCGACTTTCAGGATGCCCGGCTGGGGTTATTTCAATATGATCTGTGCTCACTGCTCTACGACGCCTATGCGCCCATCGAAAAGACGCTGCGGGGCAGCTTGATTGATTTTGCCTTTGCAGAGGGCCAGAGCATTCACGGACAGACACGTGCCGAATTCGATCGTTACCTGCGACTCAGCGCATTCCAGCGTTTGGTAAAGGCCATGGGCACCTTCGGTCGGCAGGCCGCGCTGGGCCGCAGAGATTTCGAAGCTTACCTCGAACCCGCATGGCAGATGCTCGCCGAGATCACTGACGGCGACGTCAAGCTGCGGGGCATTACATTCAGAATGGAAAGCGCGATCGAGAAGGGTTAACTGTTTTAACCCGCATGCTTTTTCTTATAATCTTCGGTAAGCATACCGCCAAAGCCCCAATGGTCTTCTTCAATTTCCTGAATCACGATATGCGTTTGATCGGGCCTTTTATTGAGAATGCGCACCAGGGAATCGGTGACTTCGCGGACGAGCTGCGAGCGTTGGTCGCGCGTCGCGCCTTTGGTAATTTGAATATTCACGTAAGGCATGGGGTTATCGACCGGTTTGCAGAGTTAGCACGTAAACCGGATATCATAACCAAATCGGCGTGACGCGCTGACTAAAAAACCACCTGCCTTTCCTCTAAATATGGCGATCTCCCTACCTGTATCCCCAGGCAAGATTTCTGCGCTCGAAGCGCGCATGGCAAAGCTCGGCATCCGTGAAGCCGACCTGGTAGAAGCGTTTATCCGCAGCGGTGGCAAGGGCGGGCAGAACGTGAACAAGGTCTCGACCGCGGTGCGCCTTTCGCATAAGGCAAGCGGTCTCGATATCAAGTGCAGCACACACCGTACACAGGGACTCAACCGTTATGCGGCGCGCGTCATGCTCTGTGAAAAACTGGAGCAGCGCGAACGCGACGCGCGCGCCGAAGAAAATCCGACGCACAAGAAGAAGCGGCTGGCGAAACTCGACCGCAAGCGTAAGGCAAAAAGAAAGGCAGCTGCAAAGCGCACGAACAAACGCCCCAATACAAACTGGAAAGACTCCGGAGAGTGGTAATCCCCCGGCAAAACCGGGCCGCAGGGGCAATTTTTGGGATGTCAAATAAAGATAAATAGATTAATTATTCTTTATTTGCGTGACGCCGTATCCGTATCGGCAGAATGGCCTATGGCGACCGCAACACTCGATGCCCTCGGCATCACCGAAGAGTTCGGCATTCGACTCAAAGATTTCTGGTTAAAAAATAATCTCAAGCTCGATATTCCGGTGATCGACCTGCAACATGTCTGGCTCGTCTTTCTCATCATGGAGCTCGAGAATGAAATTCAACCGGGCACCGTGCCCGACCGCGACTCAGACGAAAGAACCCGGAAAATCATCGCCGACCTTCTCGGTTTTGCCACGGAGCATTTTAGTCTCGAAGAAGATCTCTTTCTTGCATTCGACATACCGGAAGGTGCCGCTCACGGTGAAAAGCACCGGCATTTTGTGCAATTTCTGTCCGAACGCACAAACGAATTGCACAGCGGCAACAAAGATTCGCTCAAAGTGTTGGTTTCTTTTCTCAAAGACTGGCTCACCATGCACATTCTCAAAGATGACCGCCATTATGCGGATTATTACCGCGACCAGGGCATCAATCTGAAACAGTATTTTCAAAACCAGGTTGAGAAACATGCGCTGACCATAGACCGCGGCCAGGTCGCCGTTTATAAGTTAGTCTCAGAATCTGAAGAGGTGCGCGAGATCGTCAACGCCAATATCGCAAGCAATGTCACTAAAATCTGGAACTCGAACACGCTCAGCGTCCAGATTCCGATTATCGACCTGCAACATCTCTGGCTCATCGGCCTCATTGTCGAACTCGATCTCTCAAGCCGCAGCCGCAATATGGGGACATCCGCGCGTGAAAAAATCTTTCACCGCGTCGTACAGGGCGCGACGCAGTATGCGCAGGAACATTTTGCGACAGAAGAGCGCATTATGGAGAAATTTCATTTTCCCGGCTATACAGCTCACCTGAAACAACACCAGGGCTTTAAGGATTTTGTCGCGCGCCGGGCCCTGGAATACCGCCAGGGTGATACGAAGGCGGCGATCAAGCTGGTGCAAGATCTGCGCGAGTGGCTGTTATCTCATATCGCAATCGAAGATCATAAGATCTACCTCGCGCTGCGCAGCCACTTACCCGATGTGCAGAAATATGTACGCGAGCTGATCAACTCGGGCGAGATCACCGTGCGCAAAAAGCAGGTCGAACTCTATAACCAGGTTTTCGGCCTCCAGAAAACGGAATCGTAGTTTACGCAGCGCGCGGCTTACCGGCTGCTCGCCTGTCTTGAACGGATTTCTTTTAGCCGCTGGCCGCGGTACGCGGCTCAAACCCCTGACCGACAAAACGGCAAAGCCGGCGCTACCGGTATCGGGGTTGCCGATGCTCGCCTACTCGCTGAACTTTTTTTATCAAGCGGGAGTTACAAAGCTGGCGGTGAACACGCACCATTTTCCGCAAAGCATCGAACGCATTCTGAATAAAGCAGAGCATCCATGGGAACTCAAAGTATCTCATGAAAAAGACCTGCTCGATACGGGCGGCGGCGTCAAAAACTGTGAAGAGTTTCTTGCCGACGCGCCGGTCTTGCTGGCGAATGCCGACATCGTTGCCGATGTGGATATCCCACGATTATTGCGCTTTCACGAGGCGCGCGGGGCCGCTCTCACACTGGTGACCGTGCCGCATGCCAACGCCAATGAGATCGCGCCGATTACTATTGGCGACGACGATGCCATTGTCGATATCAACCGCACATTCGACAAGAAGAGTACCGGTAAACATCTCTATGCCGGCATCGCAGTGTTTGAGCCTGAGCTTTTCACGTATCTAAAGAAAGAACCTTCGAGCATTGTCTATACTGGTTACACCGGCATGATCGCTGCAGGCAAACGAGTCTGCGCGTATATTCACGAAGACCGCTGGTATGATTGCGGTACTCCTGAAAGTTACGCGGCGGTCAACCGTGCCGTTGCTATCGATGCATGGCACTGGTCGAAGTTGCTGCGGCCGGAAATCGAAGTGTTGCGACTTTAATTGTACATCGCGTCGATTTCTTTCGCGTATAGCTCCTTGATGACCGTGCGGCGCAGTTTGTAGGTGCGTGTTAACTCGTGACCGGCCTCGAAGGCTTTCGGCACGACATAAAAGATATTCTTCGGAATTAGTTCGAAGTTCTTGAAGCCGGTTTTGACGCTGATCCGCTCTGAAATTTCTTTCTTGAAAATCTCGCGGATCGCCGCGTTACTGTTCCAGTCTTTTTCGGGGAGGTTATCCTGATGCGTCTGCTTGCGCACTTTTTCGAAATTGGGTACAATTAACACACCGAGCGTCTTTTTGTCGTCGCCGACAACCATGACCTGATCGATATATTCCGATGCCAGAAGTTTGTCTTCGATCGGCACCGGCTCGATGTTCTCGCCACCCGCGAGTGCGAGGGTCTCTTTGCTGCGGCCCGCAAACATAAGGTCGCCCTGCGAAGTCAGCACCATAATGTCGCCGGTGTCGAAGAACTTATCTTTATCGAAAACTACCGCGTTGAGTTCGGGCCGCTTATAATAACCCAGCAATAACTGGTTGGATTTCACCCACAACGTCCCTTTTGCACCGGGAACGGCAGGCACTTCGTTGCCGCGCTCGTCTTTGAGTTTGATTTCATACCCCGGAAAGGGACGTCCTACGGTGCCGCTCACCGGCTTTTGGGGATCGCGCAGACTGATGAGCGCCGAGGTCTCGGTCATACCATAGCCTTCGAGCACCTTGATACCGATTGCCGTCAGAAAACGGTCGACGACCTGCGGCAGCGCTGAGCCGCCTGAAACCGATTTCGTCACTCTGCCGCCCAGCGCCTGGTGTATCGGACCGAAAATCGCACCCGATGCCAGTTTCAGGGGTAATAATGCCGCCAGCGTTGTGCCAGCAGCAGCTTTGCGCAGCAGTTGCTCCGCCTGAGGTTTCGCAGTTATCTGCAAATCATATTCGTTAAAGATCGCGTCGTTCTCAGCCCAGCGCGCGCCGACATCGAGAAAGAAATGGAAGACCGCGCGCTTCACGGGGGATTCCTTTTCGAGCTTCTGCATGATGCCATTATAGAGGGATTCCCAAATGCGCGGTACAGATGGGAAACTGGTCGGCTTAAATTCACCGAGGTCTTGCCGCAAGTTCGTAATACCCGAAATCATGAACGGGCATTGCACCATCATGACACCGTATTCGACGGCGCGCTCGAAGGCATGCCACGGCGGCAAGAGCGAAAGCGCGGAATCTTTTTCGGTGAAAATTTTCATCTCGATCGCCCTGCCGAGAGCGTTTAGCCATCCGCGTTGCGCAAGCATCACGCCCTTGGGTGCGCCGGTCGTGCCACTAGTATAAATGATCGTCGCCATGGCTTCGGGGTCGGCGACCTTCGCGAGATCGGCGACAAGATTTTTGTTTAGGGCAAGGGCTTTGCGGCCGGCTTCGAGAATTTCACTGACTGAGTTTTCGCCCGTTGCAATTTCGAAGTCGGCGTCTTCGAGCACAAATATCTTTTCCAGGAGCGGCAGTTTATCTTTGAAGGTTAGAAGGCGGGTACGGTCTTTCGCGGTCTGTACGATCGCCCAGCGGCTTTCACTGTGCCCAACGATGTAGAGTATGTCGTCATCGGTGACGTCGGTGCCGCGCGGCACACTGACTGCATTGGCGGCAATGATACCCGCGTCGCCGATGATCCAGTTGGGCGAGGTGTCGCAGATGAGCGTGATGCGCTCGCCGGGTTGAATACCCAGGGCATTCAGCCCTGCGGCAAGCTCGGTCACCAGGTCATGCATCTGCCGCATTGTGCGGCCGCGTATTTTGCCGTCTTTACGGCGCATAAAAAAGCTTTCTAACGAAGGTTTCTCTTCTGCTGCTTTGCGGAAAAGATCATAGAACACGCGGGGTTTCTGCATCGGGCACGGTTGCCGCTCCGGAGCTGGAAGGTCAATCTTTTGCGAAAGCCGCACGGAGCGAAGCGGTAAATCCTAACGCTCCGTGGGGTTGGTCAGGAATTGTATGCGCGACAGGTGCTACCAGGAGATATTGCTCAAAGATTAAAGTTAAACCCGAAATGCAGTCCGGGTTCGAAACCAAAGTATTTGGGCCATCTACTTTCTTTTGCCTCGAAAGCGGGTGGCGTATTCGTTTTTATCGGCCAATGCGTGAGGCCAATCGAAGGCTCTATAAAGAAAAGATTATCAAAAAATCTGAAATGGTAACCCAAACGATAGGTCACAAATAACGTATACCCGGTGGCAATTTCGACACCGTTCTCATTATTATATACCTGATACGCATGCATCGTATGAACACCTGTATATAATCCCTTCCACCAGAAATAATTGTAAGCCGCGCCAACTAAGTATTGCCGGACATATCCGGGAAAGTTGTATTGTTGTCGCTGTTCATCGACTAATTCTGACCAAGGCATGCCTAATGGCCAATTGAACTTCGAGGTTTTTAATTCTAGAAAAACAACATGTTTGGGTGTGATTCTGTATCCAAGATTAATTTGTACGAAATCGGGTCGATTTGGGTCATTAGGAATAAAATTCCCCAACATCAAGAGGGTGCTCCCGACAAAATATCTTCGTTGAGTGTCGTCTTCCTGTTCTGTGTTTAGTTGGGGCGGATTTGCAGCCGCAGCGAGGCTGCAGATCAGGCAGGTAAGAAATATCGTCTTTTTCATTTTTATCATTTTTTCCTTGTCGCGCCCCATGATATGGCGGCGCGGACAATTTGGCTTACAGTGTAAGCCTGAAAAGCAATTTCAGTAAGCCTGTGTGCCGTCGTGGGTCGAACGTAGCATCGCGTTGCGTTTCAAAACTCGGGACTACGCTCTGGATCATTGAGCGCCTGGTAGTTTCCCGTTAAACTATCCCAATACTGTTTTAAATCCGGATTCAAAGCCTCGTAGATGTTACGGTAGGTTACGGAAATATTCTTAAGCTGTTCAGCCGATCCATCGACCATAACCCGCAGTTGCAGCCGCCGCAGGTAGTAGACCAGTGCCTTTTTTTCAGAATCATCTGGCAATCGGGAGGCCGCCCCCAGAGTATACCAGGTCTTGAGCCGTAGTCTGTCGTTTAGAAAATCGAGAATATATCTCTCCATAAACAAGCATTGGGCCGGATTTTCAAGCCATGGGATTTCCGTTAAGCGGAGCATCTTAGCCACTTTGAATTCGTGGTATTGGAGTGTTGTATATCTTTTAGTGTCGAACCCGGTGCTGAACCTGCCAGGTTCGACGCCAGACCCGCTCTGCTCTGGGGCCCCGGGCCTGGTGAGATTGGGATTTCCCGACGGGTTAGCTGTATAGAAGTCGGGTAGAGAAAAAACCCCTGTTGCATCGAACTTTCTGCCACCCGGCGACAAGAGTGGGGCCAGGTCGTTGTAAGGCGTACCAGGAGCGTTTCTTGCACGAGTTTTTGAGGATAATCTACGGTTTGTTTCAATGACGACTGGATGAATGGTTATCACATTTTGAATCGCATATCGCGTCGCAAAAAACAGCAGCAGGAAAACGCCCGCATGGAGCGAGAGGGAAAGCGCGGCAAAGATAATGAGTTTTTTAACTGCGTTTGGCCGTCGTTCTATCATTTCGGGCTGCGCAAACTCTTGAAAAACCGGACCGATAAGCACAGAGTCCAACAGGGAGATTTGACGCCCTGCATTCTCTTATTGCGCGGCTAACATCGCACCCCATGACAGGCTTACGACGTAAGCCTGTAAAGCATTTTTGTTAATTTCGGTTGCAGAGGCAACGGCATTTATGGCAGCTGCCGGTTGCTATGGCGGCGCGCAAGAAGGCAGTTTCGCGAAAACATAAACCCCTTAGCATAGACCGTATACTCCATGCTGCATTAGCCCTTGCTGACAAAGATGGCATCGAAGCGTTATCGATGCGTACCCTGGCTGCAAAACTCAATGTCGAGGCGATGTCTCTTTATAAACATGTCGCCAATAAAGAAGCAGTCTTCGACGGGCTTGTTGATCTCGTCATCGCTGAAATAGAACTGCCACCCGAACAAACCCCCTGGCGCGAAGCGATGCATTCGCGTGCAATTTCGGCACGCCGTGTGATATTTAAACACCCGTGGATCGCCCCTATCTTCGAATCACGCCGCAACCCGAGCACAGTACGCATGGCATATGCAAACGCAGTACTCGGTTTTCTGCGCCGGGGCGGTTTGTCCGTGGAACAAAGTTACCGCGCCTTTGTGCTACTCGATAGTTTTATTTTTGGCTTCGTGACGCAAGAGCTCAACTGGGTACAGACTGCGCATGAGCGTAAGATGATCATTGCCGCCGTTCATGATTTTATTCCGGCGGGAAGCCACCCTCACCTGGTAGAAATCATGGCGCATGTGGCCAAAATGCCGACGAACCCAACGGGCGACAGCGATTATGACGCGGAATTTTTTTTCGGGCTGAACCTATTACTCGACGCCATTGAGAAAACAGCTGCGCGCGACCGATCGTAGGGCATCGGAGCGTCCAGACCTTGCTAAATGGTTTGACGTAACCGGCTATCCTGATCATGAGGAGTCGGTATTCCTATGAAACAAGAATTCGACGTCACCAAACTTTTCACACGCGGTAAAAGCCAGCTTCAACTGGCAATCACGACTCTCGTCGTATTGCTGCTTGCGGTTTCGTCGATTTTTACCCTGGTCTATACCTACATTGAAACTTCGGATGGCGCGCTGAAATCGGCGTGGCAGATGATGAAATCGACAAACCGCAGCATGCGCCGCGACGTTTTACGCTACCTCGGCACCGCCAAGCGGACCGTCACGGCGACGACCTACGGTTTTAAAGACGTCAGCACGGTGCGCGGCAACTACGAAAAACTCTTTCCCGTCATGGTGGGCCAACTCAAAGCACAGCGCGAGATCTTTGCCATCAGTGCAGGCGACAGCACCGGCTCATTGCTCATGGTCGGCAAGATCTTTGAAGACCCCAAATACAGTGTCAATAAAGCAAAGCCGCTGCCGGCTGAAGTGGCCTTTCGGTCGCACTATGTCGACAAACCGGGAGGCATCGAGTACTATCTCTACATGGACAAAAAAATGAAGGTTGTGGATCGCGAAGTCGTGCCCGCGGGTAAAATCACCTACGATGCGCGCACCAAAGCCTGGTACACGGATGCTGACAAAGCCAAGGGCAATACCTGGACCGACGTGCGTATTTATGGCAACGGCGAATTCGGCACCGCAAATGTCGAAGCGATACGCGATGCCGCCGGCAAAACAAACATCGTGATCTCGGCGAGCATTGCACTCTCGCTCAAAGACGGTATTTCATCGCGCCTCAATGTCGGACAAAACGGTTTTGCGTTCATTCTCGATGGCGAGGGCAAAGTGATCGCGTATCCCGAGATGGATAAGATCACGCGCTGTGAAGAAAATGCCCCCGAACCCGCACCCCAGGCAGGGGCAGCTCCGCCCCCAACCGTGGCGAAGCCAGGCCAAAAAGAACCCCGAAAAAAAGAAAGAACGGCGAAAGAATTGGCGCGCCAAAGAAAGCAGGCGGCCGACCCCGCGGTAAAAGAGCCCCCGCCGAAATGCCGGTTTGCCAAGGCAGACGAAGTGGAGAATCCCGCGCTCGCGGCGGCGTTTCACAAATACAAAGAAAAATCGAACCTCAGCGACGGAAAAAATATACCCAAACGGCTTAACTATCAGGATTACCACAAGGCGGTAAAACGCCTCGAGGCCGAACCGCGTAAGGCTTTCGATAGGATCTACACGCTGAACGACGAAAAAAAGACCATCACGCTGAATCCGAATTTGCCGAAAGAGGTTATCCCCACCGTCGACGACGTACTCGAATCGATCAATTATACGTACAACATGCGCTTCAGCGCCGCGGGTGAAGAATATCTCGCCAGCTTCCAGGATTTTCCAGAGAGCTACGGTAAAGAATGGATGATCGGCATTCTCGTGCCGGTGAACGACTTTATCGGAGCACTGAAAACAACGATTCTGCACGTGACGCTGATTTCTCTCGCGATACTGATGTTATCGATCGGAGCAATCATCTACGCTGCGCACCGCATTCTGGCGCCGCTGAAACTCATCGCGCAGGATATGAACCGCATCCAGAATCTCGATATCGACGAATCGGTGCGGCATCGTTCTTTCTTTTACGAGATTTCTCTCATCGCCGATGCCCTCGCTTCGATGAAACACGGTCTCAAAGCGTTCAGTAAGTTTGTGCCGTTCACACTCGTCAAACAGCTCATCGAATCGGGTAAGGGCGCCGAGCTGGGCGGGGAGAAACGCCACCTGACGATGATGTTCACCGACATCGCGGGGTTCACCACAATTTCTGAGAGCATGACGACCGAAGAGCTGCTCATCCACATTTCGGAATATCTCGATAGCCTTACCAAGATTATTCTCGCGCAACAAGGCACTGTCGACAAATACATCGGCGACGCGATCATGTCTTTCTGGGGCGCGCCGCTACCCGACGCAGAGCAGGAATACCATAGCTGCAAAACAGCGCTGCTCTGCACCGCAAAACTCAAAGACCTCAACAAACGCTGGATTGCCGAAGGCAAACCCGAACTCTATACGCGCTTCGGTATCAGCTCGGGCGATGTCAGCGTCGGCAACATGGGCTCGAGCGACCGCATGAATTACACTGTGCTCGGCGATTCGGTGAATCTCGCGTCGCGACTCGAAGCAATCAACAAATACTATGGCACGAATATCATCGTCGGCGAAAGCACATACGAAAAGGTGAAATCCCGCTTCTGCTTCAGACCCGTCGATGTCGTCGCAGTGAAGGGTAAGAGCCAGGGCGTGCGGATTTACCACTTATTAGCGGGTCTGCCCGGCGATGACACAATTGCACCGACGAAAGAAGATATCGAGTCACAAAAGCTTACCGAAAAGGCTTTTAACGCTTACATGGAACAGGATTTCGAAAAAGCCCTCGGCCTTTACACGCAACTCGGCAAAACCTTTCCCAAAGACCCGCTCGCCGAAATGTTCATCGAACGCTGCAAGGCTTATATCAAAAAAGCTCCTCCTAAAGACTGGGATGGCGTTTATGTAATGAAGAGTAAATGAGTCAGGGTTATCCGTAAATGGCCGCTGCAATCGACAAAACCTGGCAGGTTCGCCTCGCGGGCATATTTTTTCTCGCGGCGTTTCTTGCCTACGGATTCGGTATGAACCTCGCTGTGGGCAGCCGCGGCCTTAAACTTTTCGCCGGCGTTGGCCTGATGCTGCTCAACTCGCTCATCGTCGCGGCAATCGGTACGCTGCTTTTCGATGCTCTGCAACGCGTTCGACCATGGGTCGCATGGATTTATCAGATCGCGCGGTTCGGCGAGGCCGCCTTGCTCGGCATGGGCGCGGTTTTTCTTTTAAAGGCAGGCCTGCGTGAAAACATGCTCGTCTACAACCTTGGCATGGCAACGCTGGCTATTGGCAGCCTCTTCTTTTGTGGCCTGCTCTACCGCGCCCATATGGTGCCGCGCTTCATTGCCGCATGGGGCTTTTTCGGCTATGCTCTGCTTCTGGCAGGTATCATCGCCGAATTTCTCGGATTGCCCTACGGTATAATTCTCTCGCTGCCAGGCGGTCTTTTTGAATTGGTATTCGGCATCTGGCTCATGGTAAAGGGTTTGCGCACAGTATAGGGCATGATGCTGGCCACGGGCGGGGCATTTTCTTGACGGTTTCTCGCAACCGGGTTTCGAGACCTATTCTGCATTTCGTTTCGGAGGTTCTATGAACCGCGACGCATCACAAGAGCTTTGCCTGAAGGTCGGTGGTCAGTGGGTAAAGTACTGAAATAGGCTCATCTGACAAAATGCGCCATAAAGTGTGGTGCATTTTCCTCTACGAGCATTCAGTTGATCCAATGCCATTTTTTTTTCGGCAACGACGCAATTCTTGGTGAAAATAATCGACGCCGTTGGCGCTAAATCTTATCTTTCGCATATGAATTCGACTAAGAAGAAAAGTCCGCCCGTACGCGAGGCGAAGAAAAAAAACGAAAAGGCGCAGATGCGCGCCCCCCTCGTCGAGCGTCTCGCCGAGAAGTTCATCGACAAGCGCCAGATCTTTCTCTGGGGCCCCGTGACCGATAAATCTGCTGAAATTCTCGTCGAGCGCTTGCTCTATCTCGAAGCAGCTGACCCGGGTAAACCGATCTACTTCTTTATTAACTCACCAGGCGGAGTCATCACGGCAGGTCTTGCGGTTTACGATGTGATGAAAATGATCAGCTCGCCCGTTTATACAATCGCAATGGGTACCGCCGCTTCCATGGGCGCAATCTTTCTCACCGTCGGCGAAAAAGGCCACCGCTATGTCTTTGAACACGCCAAGGTACTCATTCACCAACCGCTCATCAGCGGCGAAGTGCGCGCGCCTGCAACCGACCTCAAGATTTTCGCCGATAACATACGCAATACACGCGCTGAGATGAACCGCATCATCGCTGCAACAACCGGACAACCGCTCGAACGCGTCGAGAAAGACACCGATCGCGATTATTACCTCGATGCGCAGGCGGCGGTCGATTACGGTTTGGCCGATAAGGTCTTGCGCAACTTAGCCGAACTCGAGAGTTAACCGGGTTTTACGCGGCAGGGCGTTTCGCCGCTTTGCCGCAATGCCCGTCACTTTCGGCGTAGACCGCCTTCTTGCCGACCCTCAGAAGTATCTGAAAGGCCGGCGCTTCGCGCTACTCGTTAACCAGAGCTCGGTCGCCAGCGACGGCCGCTATTTGTTTGAAGCGCTTATCCAAGGGGGATATCCCCCCGTGAAAATATTTGCCCCCGAGCATGGCATGTTCGGCACCGAGCAAGACCAGATCACGGTCGCCGATGAAGTCGATGGCTTCACGGGCCTCAAGGCAGTCAGCCTCTATGGTCAAACTAAAGAAGAACTAAAACCCGCGGCTCGTGATCTTGAAGACATCGATACGCTTATCGTCGACATTCAAGATATCGGCTGCCGCTATTATACCTACGCATACACCATGGCATTCTGTATCGAGGCCTGCGCCCAAAAGGGCATCCGCGTTATTGTCTGCGACCGCCCGAACCCGCTGGGTGGCCAGGTGATCGAAGGCGGCATTGTACACAAGGGCTGTGAGTCGTTTGTCGGTGCCTACCCGCTGGCGGTGCGGCATGGCCTGACCATTGGTGAGATCGCTGCGCTGCTCAACAAGACCGAAAACTGGAACGCCGATCTTGAAATTATCAGGGTGGATGGCTGGCGGCGCGACATACTATATGCCGAAACAGGCGGCCTCTGGGTACAACCGTCACCGAATATGCCAACGCTCGATACCGTGCTGGTGTACCCCGGAACCTGCCTTTTCGAAGCGACGAATGTTTCCGAAGGGCGCGGCACGACTCGGCCCTTCGAAATCATTGGGGCACCTTTTATCGATCCGAAAAAATATGCCGCTGCACTCAACGCGCAGAATATTCCTGGCGCCTACTTTCGCCCGCTTTATTTCAAACCGACATTCCATAAGTTCAAAGACGAGGTTTGCGGCGGCGTGTTCGTCCATGTAACGGATGCCACACTTTTTCAAAGCTATTTCACCGGGCTGGCGATGGTGAAAACTGCGCACGATCTCTGGCCGAAAGAATTCGACTGGCGGCGCGAGCCTTATGAGTATGTTACCGATGTTCTCGCGATTGATCTTCTGACCGGTTCAGAAAAGTTTCGCATGAATACCGAGAAAGGTGAGGCACTCCGCGATTACCGGCAGTTTTATATGCAAGAAGAATCGGCATTTTTATCCTATATTCAGGATTTCCGTTTTTACCGCTGATTTTAGCCAGCTTTGCCATTTTTGATTGTCGTTTTGGCAAAAATCTTCATTCCTGCATGTATGAAATTTCGGGCAAACCGTGCGATACTCTTGACCCTGGGGGTGATCAGTATTCTCGCGAGCGCACAGCTGTCAGCAGGCGTTAAGGTCAAAGAGAAGAAAGAAACCGAGGATACTGGTTCATGCGGTTTACCGGGCTTCTGGTTCGATGACAAGATACTCGCACACGGTTTAGAGATCGGCGACACAAAGCTCATCAAGTGTTCGCTGCGGCTCGAAAGAAAGATCAAGGACAAAAACTGCCAGGCCGCTTCATGCATTCCCGGGGCGCCAGTAACGTCGAACCGGTTCTGCAAAGAGGGAAACTGCCTCTACGCGGCGAAAGATGATGCGGCTTTCGATGCCCTGATCATGAACGCACGAAAAGAGAGCCTTTTGGACACCAAGACGGGCGATCGCACGGCCCTCGAAATAGCGGTTTACCGGCATCAACCCGGAGTAAACGATAAGCTTGTGCAAAAATGGGTAAAACACCTGAAGCGTTTGGAAATTTCCGAGGGTAACCTGCGCGAAGAAATTTGCCATTACGACAAGAAACAGTATGAACAGTTGTTAGGAAAAGCCCCGGAAATAAAGCATGATCGCTTTAAGAAGGGCGACAGAGTCTATAATAGAGAAACGTATCAGTTTCTGCGAGTCCTGAGACTTTGTCCACAGGGCGCGCTGGCAAAACGCGAGGATAACGAATTCTCCACCGTCTTCAATTACAAGGTACTAGTGACAGCAGCCGAAGGCGAAGCCATGGAAGCAGACTTTGCACGCAACCGAGCCCTGAATGCAGCAAAGCGCAACCCCAAAAAAGAGGCCAAAGCTCCGAATACTTCGCCGCGTCTTCTTGCGCTGGAGCAAGAGCTCGACAATCTGCGTGCCGAATTAGACAGCATTGAATCTCAGATCGGCACGCATGGCCAGGGCAGTCAGCAATACGGTTCCGCGTCGAAAGGCGTGACAGACTACCGTTGCGACGAGCGTGGACAAAACTGCGGGGCAAAATATCAAGGTGGGGGCGAATCGGCCTCGAGCTATTATGCCCGGGCGAGGCATCGGGATGAGGTGCGTAAGCTCGAGATGCGCCGGACAGAGATACAACTTCGAATGAGTCGCATTGAGCGCGATGCTGAAAAAGAAAAGAAACGGCTCCAAGGCGAGAAATAGACCTCGCTCGGTAACCGGGCTCTGTTAAAGAGGGACTCGATTCGCGAATTATTCCAAGTCCAAAATGATATTCCCAATCTTCTTCCCCGACGCTGCATAGGCATACGCTTCACCCGCTTTTTCAATCGCGTAGTGTTTGTCGATGAGAGGCTTGAATTTACCCTGCGCGGTAAGTTCGGCGACAAAACCCAGGCTGCGGCGAATATTCGAAGGGACAGGAAAAATTACGCGCCGGCCGAGGCGGAATAAACCCCACAGCGCGAGAAAGATGTTCTGCCCACCGGGACCTGGCTCTGATGAAATATAAATCCCCCGAGGCACCAGCAGACGTTTACAGATGCCAAATGTGCTCTTACCGACCGCATCGAAAACATAATCATATGTCTCACCGGTTGCCGTAAAATCTTCTGCCAGGTAATCGATCACGCCATCCGCACCGAGCGCTTTGACCCGCTTGAGCTCAGGGGTCGGCCCCGTCGCGGTTACGTGCAGGCCGTGGTATTTACAGAACTGCAGCAATGCCGAACCGATCGCCCCTGTGGCACCCAGCACGAGCGCCTTTTGCCCCGCGCGCAGCTTGACCTTGTTCAGAAAATTGTACGCATAGTGCGCACCCTCGGCACTCGCCGCAGCATCGGTAAAAGAAATTTTTCCGGGTAGGGGCAAGATCGCCTTTTTAACCGGAATCACCGCATATTCAGCCTGTGTCGCGAGCCCCTGGTCGTCGAAACCCCAGACACGATCACCGGCTTTGAAAGCCGTGACACCTTCACCGACACTCTCGACGATGCCTGCAAAATCGGTTCCCGGAATGGGTGATTTTGGGCGACCGAACCCCGTAAAGAACCGCATGATGAAAGGTTTTCCCGTCAAGATCGCGCAGTCGGTGCGGTTCACGGTCGTCGCCATAACGCGCACGAGAACTTCTCCCGGCCCCGGCAGGGGGATATCCACATTCTTGCAGCCCGCTTTTTCGGGAGCGCAATACTCTTCACGCCAGACTGCGCGCATCGTCTTCATTTAAAAGACAGAATGCGTCGACGCTGCCGCGTAAAGACTGTTTTCGCCGAAAGCGCATGACCACGCCTGATCTCATTGTACTTCTAGGTTATTTCGTTTTGCTGCAACTCGTCGGCTTTGTCGCTGGCCGCGGTCAAAAAGACAGCGCGGATTTTTTTTCGGGCAAACACACTTTGCCGTGGTGGGTGATTTCGGCGTCGATCGTCGCCGCCGAAACCTCGAGCCTCACCTTCATCTCGATACCGGGCCTTGCTTACACGGGAGACCTCACGTTTATGCAGCTGGCATTTGGTTATGTCGTCGGCCGCATCATCGTCGCATTTGTGTTCTTGCCTGCATACTTTAAAGGCAACATTGAAACTGTGTATGCCTTTCTCGAACTGCGTTTCAGTATCTCGATGCGGCGTATCGCAGCGGTACTCTTCCAGATCACGCGCCTCTTTGGTACCGGCGTGCGCCTCTATGCCACGGCGCTGCCGCTCTCGCTTATCAGCGGCTGGTCGATCACCACCTCAATTCTCGTGTTCACACTATTGACCTTGCCCTATACATTTTTCGGTGGTGTGCGCGCCGCGATGTGGGTTGAATTCATTCAGACCGCGGTCTATCTCGCGGGTGCCTTCGCCGCGGTCTTTGTCTTGCAGGTAAGCGGTGTCGATCTGGGTTCTGCGCCTGCGGAAAAATTCCGTTTTCTCGCGTCGGGGTTCACGAACGGCTGGACATCCTTCTTTGCGCAGCCATTTCACATCACGGCAGGTATCATCGGCGGTGCGCTGCTTGCCATCTCTTCGCATGGCACCGACCAGCTGATTGTACAAAAGTCACTCGCCTGTCGTAATCTCAAAGATGCGCAGAAGGCGATGATCACGAGCGGTATTCTCGTCGACCTGCAGTTTCTGCTCTTTCTCATCATCGGTGTCTGGCTGTTTGTCTTCTTTAAAGGCGCAACGTTTCCTGTGAGCGACAACATCTTCCCGACCTTTATTATCAAACATCTGCCCGCAGGGTTGGTGGGTCTTGTGCTCGCGGCGATCTTTGCCACAGGCCAGTCGACGCTCTCGGCGACGCTGAGCTCGCTCGCCTCGTCGACGCTGCTTGACATCTTCCCGAATTATGCGAAAAACGATGAGCGCCGCCGCCTGCGCCTCTCGCGCATTCTCACCGTGCTCTGGGCGATCGCAATTATGCTCATCGCGCTGATTTTTACCGATCAGAAGAATCCCGTCGTCGTCATTGCGCTGAAGCTGGCCTCGCTTTTGGGCGGTGGCATTGTCGGCCTCTACATTCTGGGTTTTTTACAGTTTCGCCAGTTGCCCGCATTGGTCGGATTTCTCGCATCGGCAACGGGTATGGCCGCCATCGCCTTCTTTTCACCGCTGGCGTGGACATGGTATGTGCCGACGGGACTCATTTTCTGCCTCGTTCCGGCATTTGCTTTACAGCTTGCGCTGAAAGTCAGCCGCTCGCCGCATGAGAGCGCCTAAAAAGAAATCCGCCAAAGTACAGACCAGCGTCACCTACAACCCCGCGACCGGCGAACAGGTCGCGGAATATACCAATACCGACATGCGTAGCTTTCCGCAGATTATGGAAAAGGCACGGCGCGCACAAAAAGACTGGGCGCAGAAATCGTTTCGCCAGCGCGCCCGGCATATACTGCGCATGCGCCGGTATATCACCGAACACGCCGATGAACTCGCGCTCACGGTCTCGCGCGAAAACGGCAAGTCGCGCATCGATGCGCTCGCGACAGAGGTAATCCCCTGTTCGCTCGCCGTGCGCTGGTATGCAAAAAATGCGGGCAAGGTGCTCGGCGAAACCCGCCTCAACCGTTCGAGCTGGCTCTTCTTTAATAAGCAGTCGAAGATTGTGCGCGTACCTTGGGGTGTCGTTGGCATTATCAGCCCGTGGAACTACCCCCTGTCGATTCCGTTTGGCGAAGTGGTGATGGCTCTCATGGCCGGTAACGCCGTCATTCTCAAGGTGGCAGCAGTCACTCTCTCGTGCGGCAAAGCAATCGAGAATATCGTGGCTGCGGCAGGCCTGCCGGATGGCCTCTTTACTCACGTCATCGGTTCGGGCGGCGAGGTTTCAACCGCGATGATCGACAACGGTATCGGTAAAATCTTTTTCACAGGCTCGGTGCCGACGGGTAAAAAACTCATGGCGCAGGCTGCCGCGAAGCTCGTGCCGCTCTCGCTTGAGTTGGGTGGTAAAGACCCGATGATTGTGCTCGGCGATGCCGACTTAGAGCGCGCCACGAACGGCGCCGCGTGGGCGGGTTACCAGAATGCGGGCCAGTCGTGCGGCGGTGTCGAACGTATCTATGTGCACAGCTCGGTGTACCAGGCGTTTGTCGATTTATTGGCGCAGAAGACGAAGGCAATCCGCCATGGCGCCGACACAGACTTCAATGTCGACATGGGTGCCGTGACAACGAAAGACCAATATAATACGATCAAGTCACACCTGACGAGCGCGGTGAAAAAAGGCGCGAAGGTTGTGGCTGAATCGCAGAGCAGCGCGAGCGCCGGCAAGAACGGTAATTTTTTCCCGGCGACGCTCGTCACACATGTGAATCACAATATGGATCTCATGCGCGAAGAGACCTTCGGCCCGATTCTGCCCGTGATGAAATTCGACGACATCGAAGAGGCTATCAACCTCGCAAATGACTGCTCGATGGGCCTCACCGCTTCGATCTGGACAAAGAACACGCGGCTCGCGAAAAAAATTGCGCCGCGTATTCAGTCGGGCGTCGTCACCATCAACGACCATCTCTACACACATGGCCTGTCAGAAACCCCGTGGGGCGGCTTTAAAGAAAGCGGTCTCGGGCGCACGCATTCGGCGCTCGGTCTCGAAGAGATGACGCAACCGCAGATCATCAACTGGGATCTCATCAATCCGCCGCGCAACCTGTGGTGGTTTCCGTTTTCAAAAGAAACGTACGAAGCGCTGAAATCAGCGCTGATTTTCTCGGCGCCGCGTGGTCCGCTTTCATGGCTACGCGCGTCTCTTCATTTGACGGTCTTTTCGCTGAAGAAGATGTTCAGTAAATGGCAGTAGGTACAAAGTTTAAAAAAAACAAGAGGAAATCCCATGAAACTAACTCAATCGCTTCTTTTCGTATTGCTGGCACCGGCGCTTGCTGCGCAAGCTGATATGGAACAACGGCCCACAGGCGGTATGCCTCCCGAGCGCATCGAAGCAAGGCCTGAAGGTGGCTTTTCGAAAAGTATCTCGGGCAAATGGAATTGCGGCGAGTTCGGTACCATGACGCTGAACGATAAGAGCGGCAAAGTGACGGGCAGCTACACGTACAAAAAAGGCAGTGTGACCGGCACGGTCAAAGACGGCGTTTTTCGCGGCACATGGAAGCAGGCTAAGGGTAAGGGTCAGGGAAGTTTTGAATTCAAGGTTTCGATCGAACGCATGACACCCGCGCCGACAAACCTGCGCGGCAAGTGGAAAAACAAAGGCGAGGCCGATTGGCAAGAAAGCACCTGGGATTGCGCGCGGTAATTCAAACCATAGGTATTAGGCGGCGAATCAGAATGAAAATAAAACTATTTGCAATCTCTGCTTTGGTTTTACTTCAACTGACAGCCGTCGAAAAAGCTTCTGCCGAGGCTTATTGGTTTACAAACCCCATTGAAAAATACGGCCTCATCGATAAAAACGCCCGTGTGATTCTGAAGCCGGCATTTGATCACGTCGAGCCATTCGTTTCGGGCTTTGCAATCGTCAATATCGGGGGAGCTTACGCCTCCCAATCTTCTGAAAAGTACAAAGGCGGAAAGTTCGGCATGGTCAGTGCGCAGGGGAAAATCGTCATACCGGTTAAGTATGATGCCCTCGAGGATCTTTCAGAAGGTTTGGCGGCTTTTTGCCTGAAAGGGCGATGCGGCTTTCTCAGCCCGAGTGGGCAAATAGTTGTTCAACCCAAATTCGAAAGCGCACGGGCCTTTTCTGCGGGTCTGGCCCCGGTAAAAGGTAAAACAGGCTGGGGTTATATCAACAAGCGCGGGCAATTTGTCATTCAACCCGTATTTGCCGACGCCTACAGCTTTTCAGAAGGCAAAGCGGTAGTGATCGAAGATAAAAAATATTACTACATTAACACGCGAGGAGAGAAAATATTCCAGGACAATTACGATTATGCCAGTTTTTTCTATGGCGGTTTTGCAATCGTAGGCCGAAACGGGGAACAATTTGTCATTTCATCGGAGGGAACTCCAACGGGATTAAAAAGCCCTGCGGAATTTTCCATATCGAATGACCTTGGCTCCGGTATTTTTCTCGCGCGAAAAAACGGGATTTTAGGAGGACTCTACAACGCTGTGGGCAATCCGCTGAGTCCGGAAAATATCCTGCGAAATGCAGACCCTTTTCGGGGAGACTTGAGTGTCGTTGAATTGGGCGATGCCAGTGGAACAAAAATTACCCGCGACATGATGACCCGAGACGGGAAATTAATGGTGAACCGCTCCTGTTTTCGCCTGGAGGCCATTACCGACGATGAATACTCTGCAACGTGCAAAATTCCTGGATCGAGACTTTACGAAGGTGGAATCCTCGATAAATCGGGAGCATGGAAGTTTTCAACCCGGAGCTACGAACTCGGATTGCCCCAAGGCGAATATGCGAATCTGGTGCCCGTACTCGTGCGCGGAAGAAAACTCGTCGTCAAAACTGACGGCACTGTTCTCGCGGGTCATTTGGGGCTCACCATGGATTTTCCGGCGATTGGAGCAACCAGCTTTGTACAGACTCGAGACTACTCAGAGGCCATATTTTATAATTTTCAGGGCAAAGAGATGTATCGTGTGCCTGCATTTCAGGCTTTTCGTCTCGAAAATGGTTATTCGCGATTTCACAGAGGCGGCAAATGGGGTTATCTCGATAGTCGGGGAGCTGTTGCTATTACTCCACAGTTTGCCGATGTCGCGGATTTTTCCGAAGGTTATGCGGTTGTACGCACGGAGAAGGGTGAGCCTCTGGTCATCATTAACGCGCGCGGCGAAGAAATTTTAAGAACGGACTGCGCATATATTTCAAAAGTACAAAATGGTAAGTTTGGCTGCACCCGCTCAGGCAAAACCACATTGATGAATCTGAAAGGCGAAAAGGTCGTTGACGAAGAATTTGCGTCACTCGACGAAATGTCAGACGGCCTTAGACGGGCATATAAAGATAAGGTAATGGCTGGTTTTGTCAATGACCGGGGCATGTGGGTGATTCCGGCAAATTTCCATGGCGTCAGACCCTTTTCAGAAGGTCTCGCTGCGGCCTGGCAGGGCAAGCTCTGCGGCTATATCGGCAAGAACGGACAATGGGTTGTGCAGCCGGCCTACGCAGCCTGCTATGAATTCACATCAGGGTATGCCCGGGTTTACAACAATAAGCATTGGGGAATTATCAATCGTAAAGGCAGCGTGATTGTACCATTTAATTTCTACGACGCCAGCGATGTTTACAACAACCAGGTATGGTTGCGAGCGGCCGATAGTCCGACGGAGGAACAAAGGGAAGGTTATGAGAGAACCAAGGAGCATGCGCAATGGGGCCTCGCAAACCTCAAAGGCGAGTGGATATTAAAACCCATGTTCTGGAATGTGCGGGACGTCTCGGCCAACCAAGCTGTGGTCGAAATCGACGCGAATACCGGGCGGCCCGTGTCAGGCTATATGGATCGTGAAGGCCGCTTGGTCTTCGTTTATTAGACTCGTTAATGATCCAGGCTGATGCAATATATATCCCGTGGCTTGCAAGAAATCAGACGGCTCGCCATGCGGCACTTGCCTGGTTCAGCTCATTCATAATTCTATGTGCCGTCGGCGCATGCGGCAGCACCAGTTATCGTTATATTCCGGACAAAGAACTGACGTACACCGTGCGTGCGAACGGAAAAAACCTCGAAACGAAGCTCAACCCCACCTATCACGACCTCACCAACCCGGGCATTATTTCTTCGTATCTGAATTTCAGCGAAACCCAGGCCAACTGGGCGAAACTCGAAAAAATCGAAATCACGCTTTATGACGGCGAAAAAATCGTGCCGGTGAAGAAGAACAAACTCAGGATTTCATACTGGGACGGCAAAAGTTCACCGGATATCAAGAGAGAAGATTTCCCGGGGGCTCTTTACGATCTCTATCCGGATGACCTGGTTCACTATAAATATAACGATACAATGATGGCAACGTTCTCTTACGATATGGAATACGAAACCGAAGTTTTTCCGGAAACGCTGAGACAAAAACTGGTGATTCGGTTCAAAGATAAAATACTGAACTTTGAGAATACTCTGCGTAAGAAGAAATCGGAGAAAGCGTTGATTTCGGGCCGGCCATTCGGCTAAACGCCCAACATACTCCGAGCTTCGTATTATCAGAAGCTCATCGAAAAAGAAAAGTACGGCCCCCAGAAGGTTTCACTGCGTAAGGAGAAAATGCGAACCGCCGCGCCTTCTGGTATGCTGCGATTCACGCCATTCACCTGGTATGTCAGGCGTTTATCCATGGTAATATCCGTATTCTGAGCGACAGAAAACATATAGGTATAATGGAATCCCAGAACGAATTTCCAGTTCGAACCGCCATAGATAGCGCTGATATCGAACGGTATCATGGTGATGAAGGCGCCAGGTGAAGAAAAGTATTCGTTGCTGTAATGATAAGAGCCGAGATTAACGGGAATATTAAAACTGACGCCGTTACCCGCTTCGGAAAATGCGTTAATTTCAAGACCCGCTTCGGCGGTATGGATATGGATATCGGTTAACATCAAGGCGTCAAAAAAAACACTGGGCCCGCTGGAGTTCTGGGCAGAATCAAAACTGATTTCGGCCGGCGCTCGATGGGTGAACTTACGGTAGCCGAAATAAAAATTAATCCAGCTTTTTTCATGGCCATCGGTAAAGTAGCCCAACAAGGCAAGTTCTTCGGCACCCGTGCTCCAGGCGATTTGATCGCCGCTGCGCAACTGCCGCGTCAGGCCACCGTCGCCGTAATAATTGATGACGTTCGAGCCAGCCGAGCTATCGATATTGAGAACCGTCACCGTACCCTGGAATTTTCGTAACTTTGCGTCGGCGATGATTTTAAAATTATCTGTGATATGTCTGTTGACATAGAGCTCGATCTGGCGTGCAACCCGTTCTTCTTTCGTTGTGACATCTTGCGGTGGAGTGAATGAAAGAGATTCGAAGATGCTCTGGCTGAGATAATTTAATCCGAGTTCGAATCCCCAGAGATTCTTAAACTTTACGTCGATGACTTTCAAAATATAAGGATCTACTTTGGTGTCGTAGCGCCGCGCCGAGGAATCTCCGACGGCATTGGCGACGCTATCCGAAAGCGAATAATTCATATTCCAAAACGTATAATTCACGCCGAGATAAAAATCGAAATATTTCCCGTCCAGAAACCGGTTTTGCGATCCCAACGCGAAAGTTGCGGGAGCGAAAACAAGGGTGGCGAGCGCCACCCCTGCGATACGTTTGCCAAGGCCGATGCGCATTCTGCCAGTTTATTTCAGCTCATCCGCGTAGATTTCGAGCGTCAGGTTTTCTGCGATATCGAGAGTATCTAACAGTGCTGCACGCAACTGCGCGGGGTCGGGGTTGAGCTCGAACTGTTTATTACCATGAGAAAACGCAAAGATGCGGTCTGTTTTGCCCATGGCATTTGCCCAATCGAGCTTGCGCTGTGCGCGCGCACTCGCGTCGGCAGAGGTGTCGAGAGTCTTCTGTACCTCGCCGGTAAGCTCACCCATCGACAGGGGACTCTTGCTCGTTACCATGCCCGAGCGGTACTCACCGTTAAAAATCGTGCCATTTGAAATCTGTATTTCGGGCTTAAAGAAAAGCTGCACATTTTCGTGTGTCGCTTTAATCACACCCGGGCCATCGCTGTCGACAAAGGCACCTAAGGCAATAGTGAAAGTCGGTATCTGGCAACCCGCTTTGATATCGCGGGTAAAATTACAACCTGAGGTAGAGGCGCCCTCGGCACCGTACAGTACGCCAGCCTGGTTACTACCCAGGTCCAGGGTCGTCGAAGGCTCAAGCTTTTTCGCATACCATTTTTTAACGTCTTCGCTGCTGTTTTTCAGCTCTTGTTCGTCGAGTACTTCAAAACCAAAGGCCGTTAATTTTTTCTTAAAACGCGCACGCGATAGAGCACTAACCTCTTTCAGCGTCGCGGCGAGTGGCGCCGGGTCTGTGGAGACAGTCATCTCCATCGTGCCGGTGGTTTTGGCAAGGCGACCAAGCACGTTGCCTTTATTCATCATGAAATAGGTAGTTTGCAGGCCAATCTGGTAATTGGGTACCACGACCTTGGGGTATTCGGCCAGCGCCTTGGGTTCGAGAACAGAGAAGTGCCGCTTCGCTAATTGCCGCGCCGCTTCATTGCCGCTGTGATTCACCTTGATTGCCGGTTTACCGGCACAGTTCAGCAACAAGCCGAGTACGGTAAAAATAATTGTATAACGCATAGACCCTCCGAGATTAAATTTTTGTTGAATATAGCAGATTTTACGACAAAGTCAATACGCCGAATAGACGTACTTCGCATGATGGCTGATCTTGACGCTATGCGGCGGAGTAAGAACCGGACTCCTCATGTCTTGGTTGATGAAAATTCCGTGGATTCCGAAGCACGATAAGAAAATTCACGCTGTCACTTATACTTGGCAGATTCTATTAATGTATTTTTTAACATTTGTTTTTTTTGTACTTCTATTCTCAATCCCCGTCGTGGAGCGGTCGGTTGGTATTACCGGCAGTAAGGTCGCGATGATTGGCCTCGTGCATTTTTCATTAAGTGTGCTGCCGCAGATACTTTTCAAAGGACTGTATGTTTCAAAATTCGTACTTTGGGAACTTTTTATCGATCGCTTGCTCATGGCGGCATTCGCTCTCGCCGCATCGCCCGACGCGGGGTTCATGTGGATTTTCTTCACTGTCTTGTGCATCATGGAAACTTTCGAATGCGGCCCCAGCGTCTTCTCAGGCATAGCTATTTTTGTAACACCATTCATTGCTTGGCATTGCAGTCTGTGGCTAGGTTGGCGTAGCAGTGAGGTAAATATTACTGGCCTTTTACTGACTGTCTCAGGCATTTCGGCCTTATGGTGGTTATACTTCTCAAATGCTACCATCCAGTTTCGCAAAGCGCACCGCGAGGTAGAAAGTATGCATGCACGCGCCGAGCTCGAACCGATACTACGCGACGAAAAGAATCGTATCAACGCAGAGCTGCACGATGTTATAGGCTCCGAATTGGCGCTGTTGGCCTTAGCCACAACCCCGGTGGAAAACCCGGGTGTACCCGGCGACATTCGACCCCGCCTGCGCAGAATGCTCGAACGGTTACGTGAACTCATTATGCTGAATAGCATAAGTCCCGACCTGCCAGAGCGCGTTACCGACGAACTCGTAGAACGCGCCCACGAAGTGGCGCGCGTCGCGAAACTCGACCTCAAATGCGCTATCGAGCATACTGTCCTTTCCATACATCAGGCATTTCACCTACAGCGCTTTTTTTTCGAAGCGCTCGCCAATACCATGCGGCACGCTCAGGCAAAGAAGATGGTCATCCGCATGAAAACAAGAGGCAACCGCAAAACGATGATTATCGCCGACGATGGCCGGGGTTTTAATAAGACAACAAAAGCCCAGGGTATGGGTTTACCGAACCTCGCCGAGCGTACGCGCCGGTTGAACGGACGCCTGCGTATCTTCACCAGCGAAGGCAAAGGTACCACCGTTGCTTTAAGGTTTTCGTGATCCGGAGAGCAGTATGTATCGTGTAGTTATCGTCGAAGATAAGGCAGATATCGCAGAGATGTTGTGCGGCTTTTTCTCCGAGGCGGGTGACTTTATGGTCAGCCGTGTGTTCGGTAACCTGACCACCGCGCGGTCAGGCTTCGATAATGCGGATGTCGCAATTCTGGACCTGCTTTTACCCGACGGTTCGGGCATCGATCTGATTCCGGTTTTGCAGGAAAGATCTCCCGGTATCAAGATACTCATGTATACGGTTGTCGAAGACACAGAACTGATGCTCAACGCCATGACACAGGGTGCGCACGGTTATTTACTCAAAGAAACGCCGCCGGCTAAGATGCTCGATTTCGTCCGTGCAATTTTACAGGGGGGAGTGATTCTCTCTCCGGCGATTGCCGAAACTCTGCTGGGTTTACAAAAAAAGAAACCGGGGGCGAATATACTCACACCGCGTGAGACAGAAGTTCTGCGCAATCTGACCCTGGGGCTAACGGCAAACGAAATCAGCCGGGCGATGGATTGTGCCCCCGCAACAATCAAGAAGCACCTCGAGAATATCTATCGCAAAATCAATGTCAACAGCAAATCGGGCGCTATTCTGTTCGGAATAGAGTCCGGTATTTTGCGCAAAATGTAATGAGCCTCAGCTAATACGGCGTACCGTCTTTGTCTGTGAAAAACTTAGCGTCGACGCAGTGCTCGGGCCCTAGGGGGCTTGCGCGTTGACACAGGAAGCGCTCATCGCCTTAACTTGTTTGAGCGACTTATCGAGACAGCTTCTGGTATTCTTTCGAATCGATGGCCCATAGCGCAATTTTACCCTTCGCATCAGACTGAATAGTTGCTGCGGTCTCTTCACCGCGGAAAGGCTCAGGCGTTTCCGCGGATTGCGTCGAGCAGTCTTCTGCCATAGCTATGAACGCATTAAAATAGTTTATACCATGTTTTTCTTTTTCACGGTAATCTCAGATAAATGGATTTGGGCAATGCTCTCAGCAGAACGCCAATCAACCACCATCGTCTCGTAACATATGCGACACGTTTTTTGCTTTCTATTGCTTGAAAAACCTGCAATGCCGCCTTTTTCACTGGCATGACCCAGAATTTTCCCTCACCTTTTGCCATCGCCGTATCTACGAAGCCTGGCCTGATATCGGTTATGCGAATATTCAGCTTTTCATTCATTGCCTTTTGCTGAAGCCCTTCAATGTAATTTGCCTGGTAGGCCTTCGAAGCATTGTATGCAGGCGCTTGCCGGTTGCCGCGCAAAGCCGCGACCGAGGTAATTGCCACAAGGTGTCCGATCCCTTGTTTCTGAAACGCGCGGAATACCCAATCTGCCACAAACGTAAACCCGCTAATGTTTGTACGGATAGTTTGTTGCTCCTTGGAGAAATCCAAATCCAGATTAATATCGCCAGTCCCTGCGCAGAAAATGACCACATCGACGTGGGAAAAACGACTCCATAGTCTCTCCAAAGCCCAGGCACAATCTTTTGGGTCAGACACATCCATATACTGAGAAACATATCGATCAGGCATGGTGTTCACTTTGTCACGAAGCAGGTTTACCCGGCGCCCGGTGATTCCCACACGGTAGCCCTGGGAAACTAGAATATCGGCGAGTTCGCTCCCAATGCCAGAAGTCGCGCCAATCACTATGGCTGACCGGAGCATTTTCTTATCAGGCGCTGCGCTTTGCACAGCAACCATGGCATATTCGCATTGCCATTGACCTCAGGAACCGCCCTTTCCTTCGAATTCTGTAAACACATACTTGACTGAGGTTTTGTTAACCTTTCCCTCCAAAGTGAGCACTTGCAGCATTTTACCCTTGTGAAAGGGGCTTTCCTTTTCACCGATTGAATTTCTTGTGAACTGAATAGTGACTTTCGTCGCCTTATTCAAACCGTCGAATTTCTCTTTTGCCGTTAACGTCAGCGACAGGGTATTGCCGCGCATCTGCCAGGTACCGGAACTGCAATTCGTAATCGCGCTGAAAAAATTTATTTTTCCGTTCGGCGCCAACTGCATCATTCCAAAATAAGGTAACTCTTTTGCATAAAGCTTTTGTCGAGTCGCGTTTGCGTACATCTCACTAAGTGACCACTCCTTAGCAGTCGCGCTACTCCGATTAAACTGGAAAGTCTTTGCTTCTGTGACGGTCGCGGCAAAGCACAACAACCCGACAAGACTAATGGTTCGTAATAATAATCTCATTTTATATGCTTCCTTAAACGGCGGCCGATTTACCAAGATCGGTTCAGAGGCATGACCGCTGTTGGCAAAGATACGCACAAGACTGGTATTGAGTGCCATCATTTTCGTGGTATCGGAATTTGCGTTCTGTGATAGGATTTCTGCACCACTGGTCAAAAAAGCACACAGTAAGCATGCAGAAAGGCTACTCACCGCTATCGCAAGGAGTAGTATACGTAATCAGAGTGTCGGCGTAGAACCTCCCATTTGGAGAATATGGGAGACCAGACCGTTCAGCTGGACAGACGAAGACCAACTTATCTCGTAACGCAGCGCACAAACGCGGGTTCGATGTTGCGCCCTAAGGAGTTGCAGATATGTCTCGCTCGCTTACATTCATTCGCTGTGAATTTATTGGATCATGTTTCGATATCAGTTTCCGACCTGGAGGTGGCGGCGGTTTTTTATGATGCTATAATGACCGAACTGCGCGCGAAAAAAGTATACCATTTGCCAGAGGCCATTGGCTATGGTGAGCGTTGCGACAATGGAAATATCCATAACTCTTACCTGAGCATTTACCTCTCAGAAAATACCAACACGGATGCACGCAGGCATTGGTGCTTCAAAGCAGAAACGCGCGCTCAAGTTGATGCTTTTTACTCGACGGGTATTCGGCATGGTGGTATGAGTGACGGCTCCCCGGGATTGCGGACGCAATACCATGCCTCATATTATGCCGCCTTTTTGTTGGATCCTTTTGGAAACCGGATCGAGGCAGTT
The DNA here is from genome assembly GCA_017302045.1 of Spirochaetota bacterium. Classification (GTDB taxonomy): domain Bacteria; phylum Spirochaetota; class Leptospiria; order Turneriellales; family Turneriellaceae; genus Turneriella. The sequence continues at coordinate 4,668 of JAFLED010000002.1, read as the reverse complement.
TGCCATAGTTGAGGATCCGCGTACGCGCCGCGCTTTGAGGCCATACGCGTGATAGTTGGTTTTTGGCTTACGTGCGAAAAACCGGAACTATCGACAAGATCAGTGCGAGCGCCATCGTATAGTTGAATATCCGCAACCTCTTTTTGGATTGGAGAATTTTCGAAAGCGAGACGCCGAAGAGACACCAGGCAAGGTTGGCGGGGATAATGGCCGCAGTAATAGGCAGAATTGTCCTCAATAACAGGCTTATTGAATTCTTTTCGCCCACCATAAACAGGGTCATTGCACTAATGGCAATCGCCCATACTTTTGGATTCACCCATTGTAGCAAGAGGGCATCCAGAAAATTAACGGGTTTCTGCAATCGGAAAGATTGCATTTCTGCATTATCAGAGCGGAGCATGCCATATGCCAGAAAGACGGTCCATAGGCCGCAGATCAACTTCATGGCTGTGAAGATAATCGGATAGATAGCGAACACCTGCTGCAGGCCTGTCCCGGCAAAAAACATGACAGAAGGTAATCCTATTGTTATTCCCGCGGTTAAGGGAAGGCTGCGGCGAAATCCCCAGCGGACACCAGTGCTCAAGAGCAGAATATTGTTGGGCCCAGGTGTAATTCCGCTGATAAAACCAAAGAGCATCAAGTGTCCATATTCCTGCATGTAATGCGTTTCTTCCTCTTGATCCAAATCGTGATGCCTTAGGTACGCTGATCAATCTCTCCGGATGCCAAAAAAGGCACCAAACATGCACCTGATGAGTAAGATTGTTGCGAGGAAAGTGCGTATTCGGTTCGGCGGTTCTCGAGCAGATGTTCAATAATGTCGGATAGCTTCGGCTACTGTTTAGTGATACCGATCAAAAAAACGCAAACCCCGACAGTGGAGCCATGTCGTTTAAACCGACAATGCTATCGACATCCGGGAGAAGGCTGTAACTCAATCGGAAATTGAAAACGGCTTTGATGCGTTTTGAGCGCCGATATTGCAGAATGTTTTCGAGAATGAAGATTTTGCGTCCTGTGTGATTTTCCCCAACTGTGTGGCCCATACACTAAACTCGTACTTTGCCTGGGGATAGGCGATTTGTGAACACCCATATCTTACATATAGATTCGCATTAAAGATTCGATTCTTGTTTTAACCCTTAATACGGCGTAGCCGACAACGATGCAGTCTCAGAGTTCAGAAAGAATCTCACCCATAATGATAAGTACCCATTGCAGCGGTATATATGCCCACAGTATTGAAGGGTTGAGATGAGCCAATGCCGCGAAAGCGGGTTTTTTCCGGTCGCAGTATCTTCCGGAAAAAAGGCGACTCACCAATGAGCGGAAGAATTCCCATTTCACCCCTCAGCAGATCGTTCCAAAGCAATGCCCGGGAGGTGTGAAGACGTTTGATTTTGGTAGCTGTATCTGGTGATTCGCTGAAAAATGACTTATCGCGGCAACGGTGCTCAGGCCTCCAGTTCGGGTTCGTATGCTTCTTTCAGGTTTTTTTCGAGAACGCGGGTAACTACCTCGCGCTGCCAGTAACTTTACCAGCTTTGCTTCGGAATACCCACACACCGTCGGCTACCTCGATATTATCGGGTGGTTCGTGGCCATGGGTTACCCAACTCAGGCGCAGCGAGCGGTCTTTGTATTTGCCATCGGAATAATTTATCCAGAGGTTATACTCCGTCCATTCGGGATTGGCGATTCGGGTCGCCACATAGTTAAAACCGCCCAGCGAATCGTTACCCTCGCCTTTCACCCGCGCAACCCAGGTATTATCGCCGAGTGATTTTCCCTCGCCCCAATCGAGCTTGATCTGCAATGTATGGGATTTCTTGCCCTGAAACTGAATCAGCTTTAGCTTTAGTTCTCCCGCTTCTTTTACTGCACTTTTTTCTCCCTGCAAAGGCAGCACCAGACAGGTGACAATCACCAAAAGAGAAAAATATATTCTTTGTTTTAGCATTTAATAGGGCCCGCTGTCTTTGTGCGTGAAACGCCACTTGCCGGTACCTTCAAAGATTGCTACCAGATCGTTATCGGGGTAGGTTGTCGAATCGCCCGCACTGCGGTCGCCAATCTCGAGGTAAACGGCGTCGGTTTCGCTGCGATTGATTAATTGATGGGCATCGCCATTCGCGTGTAAAAAACCTGCGCACATGCCGGGGGCTAGCTGTGTCTCGCCCGCATTCGTCACTAGAATGGGGTTACCCGAGACGACGTAAATAAACTCGTCTTGCGTCGCATGCGCATGGCGGAGCGCTGACATACCGCCGGGTTTGATTGTGGTCAGATTTACGCCGAAATTCGTCAGGCCGAATAAATCGCCCAGCACACGCTTTTCGCGCAGCTCCATCATCGCCGCAAAGGGCGCGGGATAGACAGACTTTTTTGCGCGCGGTTCGACCTGGTGGGCATGAAGGGCAATGGGTTTTTCCATAGGTTAAATATAACTCGAAAAATAAATACGGTGGCAGGTATAACCGTTCGGGTTTTTCTGCAGGTAATCTTGGTGGTAGTCTTCTGCGGGAAAAAATTTACCGGCGACACCGTGCTCGGGCCCCAAAGGTTCGAGTGTTGTAACCACGGGCTTCGGCCAGCGTTTCGAGTCATCGACGAGTCGGATGAACTCCTCTGCTTCGCGTTTTTCATCCGCATTGGCATAGAAGATCGTCGAACGGTATGAAGTACCGATGTCGTTGCCCTGCCGGTTCATCGTCGTCGGGTTGTGAATCTGAAAGAAGAAGTTCAGCAGATTTCTGAAACTCGTCTTGCTTTCGTCGTAGGTTATCTCGAGCGCCTCGGCATGCCCTTCGTGGTTACGGTAGGTGGGATTATCCACTTTGCCGCCACAATAACCGCATTCGGTGTCGACCACGCCGGGCTGCGAGCGAATCAATTCTTCAAGGCCCCAGAAACATCCGCCGGCAAGTACTGCTTTTTTCATGGTTGTATCCCTATTTTGCCGCGAAGACAGTAACCCAGATGCCTGTCGGATTTTTCTGCGGCACTTCTATCGAAACCCATGTGTCGCCGACTTTACGCAAATCTGCTTTCGAGCCGCCGTTTAGTGTGAAGCCGTTTTTATGCGCGACCAGCGGGTACTTGGCACGGTCTGGCAAAGAACCGATATAGCCTTTTAGGCCCACTTCTTGAATCTCGGGTTTTGCCGCGCCTTCGATTTGCCCGCGCACGAGCGGCGCAAGTCTCGCCACCTCTGCCTTGCCGGTGTCGTTCTGAGGATTGACCGTGGCGATAAGGGCGACAAAGCCATCTCCGCTTTTACGTACCGCCAGGCTTGAAAGACGGGTAAATTTACCCAGCGTCACTGCCGAGCCACCGTTTGTCTGCACAAAGGTTGTGACACCGAGGTATACGCCTGGGTTGGGAGGAGCCGATTTCTGCGCAGAATTAAAACCCGTAAACCGGCACCAGAGTTTGTCTGCCGCCGCAGAGGTGCATCCCCCGTGTTGCTTTAACAGGCTTAGGTGGTTCTGCACAAAAGTATCGCTGCCTGCAAACAGCGTTAAAGCGGGTATGCATAAGGATATAAGTTTTTTCACGATTTCCTCGGGATAAATTTCATCGAAATAGAATTCACACAATGGCGTGTGTTCTTGGGCGTAAAGCGTTCTCCTTTAAAAACATGGCCCAGGTGTCCGCCGCACTGGGCGCAGACAATTTCAGTACGGCGGCCATCCGCGTCGGGCACATGCTCCACGGCTCCCGCGATTTCGTCGTCGAAGCTGGGCCAGCCGCAGCCTGACTCGAACTTGTCTTCGCTGCGGTAGAGCTCCGCATCGCATTGCCGGCAGACATAAATGCCGGCGGCTTTATTGTGCTCGTATTCGCCGGTGCCGGGGTATTCGGTACCTTTGTGAATAATGACGCGCGCCTCTTCGACGGTGAGTGGATTGAGCTTCATGTGTTATCCTTTACGGTGTTAGTCGAATCTGAGTCAAAGATATAACAATCGGAACAATTTTTCCAGTTTTGCGCCTGGCCATGGATCAAAAAATCAGCAACTTGCAGGTCGTCAGCGCCGAAGAAATCGAGCGCTCTCTACACGTTTTAAAAACACTCGCGACAGACCCCGCAGCATGGGCGGGGCTCGAAGAGACGCAGCGCGTCGAAATCATGAAGCTCGCGGGTGAACTTTCGCGTCCCGACCGCGGTACCATCAGGCAGCGCCGGCGCCAGGCACGTAAACAAGAACGCCTCGCCGTCGCGCTTGCTGAGCGCAAAGCACGTGCGCAGACGGGTATCCGCGCCGCGCGGCAAAGCGCGGTGTTCAAGGCGCCGCAAAAACTTTTGCTGGCCCCCGAGCCCGGCGAACAAAAACCCGATCTCGCCTCGCCACGCAACTGTTATGTCTGCAAAGCGGAGTACGTAAAACTGCATCATTTCTACGATGCGATGTGCCCCGAGTGCGGCGAGTTTAACTACCAGAAACGCTTTGCGCGCGCCGACCTGACCGGCATGACCGCGCTCATCACCGGCGCCCGGCTCAAGATCGGCTACCAGTCGGCGCTCATCATGCTGCAATCGGGTGCACGTGTCATCGTGACGACGCGGTTTCCCGCCGATGCTGCCATTCGTTTCAGTAAAGAGGCGGATTACCCCCATTGGAAAGATAATCTGCACATACACGGCCTCGATCTGAGGCAC
>JAFLED010000199.1 GCA_017302045.1 Spirochaetota bacterium | reverse complement strand
AAAAACCGCTCGATATTCTCGCAACAAATCTTTCCGAAGCGACAGCGACAGTCGATTTTTATTCGTCGGGCTTTCAAACAACGAATTCGAGCAAAACCGATCTGGATGTACCGCAGACTTTGTTGCGGCTTGAATCCGCCAAAGGATTAACATTGCGGAAATACTTTTCCACACCGGCATTGTTCGATTCGGCCTCTAAGGCCTACACGTTGTTAAATCCTTCACAATATGTGAACGCGACAACTCCGGCAAGTGCGAATATCTTCGTCGTCGATCGCGGCTTGTCTTCGGCAAAAACGTTTGTTTATACGGGGGCGCTGCGTTCACAGAGTAACTCATCTGATGACGGGGTTTTGCTTGAGTTGCGCGGTAAACGAGTGGCAGAAACCATGGCCGCCTATCTCGACAAGATCGGCGCGGCGAGTACCGTCGTTAGCAATGTCGGTGATACGGCAAACCAGTACGATGTGGTCATCAGTGAAATGCACTGGATGGGATCGTACAACAATAATCTCAGCAGCGATTCGACCGACGAGTTTGTCGAATTTTATAATAACACGAGTAGCGCCATTAATATGAGCGGCTGGAAATTCGCCTGCACGACGAATGGCGGAACAACTGTGAATTCATATTTGACCCTGCCTTCGGGGGCGCTTATCGGACCGGGGGGATATTTCGTCGTTGCCACAAAATCGACCGGCGCTTTTACGACCGCGAACTTTTACACCAGTAGCCTCAGTATCACGAACAACTCGACCGAATGCCGGCTGACGAACGGAAAAGCGACCCCAGCGTCGGCTTATTCAGGTCAGGCGGGTTTTACCGGCAACCTGATCGATACCGCCGGTAGTGCGGCATTCGACAGTCAGGCTTCGATGGGCACGAACGACGGCACGAACAAGATCCGCCGGAGCACCGAACGCATCGATACATCTGCCGTAGGCAACAATACGACAAATTGGCGTGCCAATGTTTATACCTCTACCGATAATACCGGCGTTGCCGCGGCATATCGGGATCAGACCTTTGCGAGCCCGGGCCAAAGTGGCGTCGTTACAACGACCGTAGCCGCGGGCGACGTGGTGATTAACGAGATCATGTGGATGGGCAGTTATGACAATGCGGGCACTGTTAACGATTCCAACGATGAATTTATCGAACTCTACAATAAAACCGGATCGACAATCGCCCTGGGTAACTGGACCATCAGCGGCACGGGTATAAGCACGGTTACACTCCCTGGTGCGGCAACGATTGCGGCAAACGGCTATTATGTCATTGCGCGTAATGCTTCCGGTGCTTTCCCAAGCGCAAACTATTATAAGAGCACGACTCTCAGTATCAGCAACACGAATTTTCAACTCGAGCTCAGGACACCCGGCAGCACGCTGATCGATACGGCAAACAGCGGCGCTCCTTTTGCCGGCGTCAACGACACGACGAATAAGATTAAAAAATCGATGGAACGCAGAACCACCGGAACCAATGGAACACTGGTAGCAAGCTGGTATACATGCACGGCCGCCGGCGCCAACGTTGCCGCTGGTTACAATACAAAAACCATCGCTACCCCAGGGGCGGTCAACTCTACACCTATTTTCAGCGTAACGGGGGCAACGACACCGAGCGCAACACAGGTTGCCGTCAACTTCAGCGAAGCGCCGACTGCTGGTACGGGAGGCACAGGCTCTGAAAATCTGTCTAACTACGCAATACCAGGATTAACAATCTCGGGAGCTGTGCTTTCGGGCAGTACGGTGACTCTGACGACGACGGCGCAGACCGCGGGCTCCGCATACACCCTGACCGTATCGAATGTGACATCAGCCGCTGGCGCCGCCGCGCTGACGGGCAATACGGCGAACTTCAGCGGCTTTGAACTTCCCAAGGTAAAAAGCGTTACACCCGTAAATGCGACGACTGTCGATGTCAATTTCCAGAAAAATATGGATGCGGCTACGATCGACACGATCACCGGATCCTTTGTTTTTAACAACGGTTTATCGGCAAGCGCCGTTACGCTGCAGACGGGCGCACCGAATGCCGGTAAAAGAGTGCGGATTACCACCGGCGCGCAAACCCCCGGAACATCTTATACTTTAACCGTCAGCAACAGCGTACAGGATACCGGAGCATTCGGGGTCGATGGTACGGCAAATACCGGAACCTTTTTTGGCTTCAGCTCTGTTTTCGGCATTATGGATGCGACAACCGCATCACTCGACGGCACCGGTGCGTGGACAAATCAGGGAACCGGTGGAACCCCACTGGCGCTCGCGGGCACGGCCTTTGAGGGAACCAATGCCTTAACCTGGGCCTCTCTGACCACAACCTGCAGTAACACCGCGGGCAGCGATCGCCATGCTCTGTCTTCGGGATATTTTCCCATTACACCCGGCGCAACATACACGGGTTCTCTCTATGTAAAGGGCGGCGCTACGGTCGGCGGTACTGTCGGCGGGAGAATGCGGATTTTCTGGTATCAGGATAATACAGGTACGGCCTCAGCCACGGCGAGCACACTCGATGCAACGCCTTTGACCGATGTGGGTGCCGCCAGCGCCTGGACACAACGGAGCAAAAGCTTCACTGCTCCCGCAGATGCGTACTACATCAGATACAAGTTTTGCGGTTACCGCACAGGCGGGGCCGCGGGGGATCAGCTCTACCTAGACCAGGCCTACTTCGGCCCTTAAAATCCCCGCCCCCAGAAATAAACTAAAAAGCCGATACCCGCCGCGATACGATAAATACCAAACGCGAAAAATCCGCGTTTGGAAATAAAACCGACAAAAAACCGTACCGCAATCAGGGCCGTCGCAAACGCGACAATACCGCCGATTGCCAGCACATCGAGGTGCGCCGAGTTCAGCGACGCCCGGTTTTTATAGAGATCGTAGCCGGTCGCAACGACCATCGTGGGTACCGCGAGCAAGAACGAGAACTCCACAGCGCGCACACGGTTGAGCCCGACAGCCAAGCCGCCGCCGATGGTCGCCGCGGCACGCGAGACGCCAGGAATCATCGAAATCGTCTGGAAGAGCCCGATGATAAACGCATTCTTCGGCGAAACTTCAGTTTCATGGCCCGCGGGCTTATGCTCGTTGCGGGCTGCAAGGCGATCGAAAAACAGCAAAATCACTCCACCGGCGATCAGCGCGACCGAAACCGAGACAGGGTTAAAAAGCAGTGCTTTGATATATTTGTAGAACAAGAGACCGGCAATGCCCGTAGGCACAAAAGCAATCGCCAGAATCAAATACAGCCGCGGCTCGCGGAGAAATCGGCGCACATAGAGCAGCATTACCGCCGCAATGGCACCCAGCTGAATCGCAATCTCGAAGGTCTTGACAAACTCATTGTCCTGAATTTTCATCAACGAACCGGCGAGAATCATGTGCCCGGTAGAAGACACGGGTAAAAACTCGGTAATACCTTCGACGATGCCGAGAATTACGGCCTGTAAACCTGTCATCCCCGCGCGTCGGGCCTGACAAACACGGGGTCAAGCCGCAATAGGATGCCCCGCTGCGTAAAACAGGGGAAATCCCACCCGGAAATACCCGCAGAGCCTGAATCGCCAAATCGCTTGTCAGCTTGTCTGATTTCGCGAAATTGCCCCAAACAAAAGGGAAAGTTAAAGAAAGGAAATTATGCTCGCAACCGCAGAAAAAAAGGCTCTGATTGCCACACACCAGAAAAGCTCGAAAGATACGGGCTCAGTAGAGGTTCAGGTTGCACTTTTGACCGAAAAGATCAATCGTCTGACCGGTCATTTTCAGTCACACGTTAAAGACCACCACTCACGCGTCGGTCTTTTAAAGATGGTCGGTAAGCGCCGCCGTCTGCTCGATTACCTGCGCCGCAATAGCGTCGACCGCTATAAGACGCTGATCGGCAAACTGAATCTCCGTAAATAACACTCTTTTGTCGGGTCTCTGACCCATACACAGGCAGCAATAAGGCGGCCTGAGGACTATCCTCATGCTGTCTTATTGCTGCTCAACTATGTAAAGAAGGTAACATGCAACACGACTTTAAAGTTCACAAAGAAAGCGTCGACGTTCAGGGCAAAACCTACGAACTCGAAACCGGCAAATGGGCGCGCCAGGCCGACGGTTCTGTACTACTCAAATGGGGCAATATGGTGCTCATGGCCAATGCAACAGGCGCGAAGAAAGCCGGCGAGAACGTCGACTTCTTTCCGATGACCGTCGAATACCGCGAGAAATATTACGCGGGTGGCCGCTTTCCCGGCGGGTTTATCAAGCGCGAAAACCGCCTCTCTGAAAAAGAAATTCTGGTCTCGCGCGTCGTCGACCGCCCGATTCGCCCGCTCTTCCCTGAAAACTTCACCAACGAAGTACAGATCTTCATTACACTGTTAAGCGCGCAAAAGAACTACAGCGCCGATGTCCATGCGATCACAGCGGCATCGGCTGCGCTCGCCATCTCGGGCCTTCCCTTCGACGGCCCGGTTGCCGGCGTGCGGATTGCCCGCGTTGCCGGTAAATTTATCCTGTTCCCGAACCGCGACGAAATCAAGGCCTCTGATATCAACCTCGCTCTCGCAGGTACGAAAAAAGCCGTGACAATGATCGAAGGCCTCGCCGACGAAGCCTCTGAAGAAGACATGCTCGCCGCGGTAAAATTTGGTCACGCAGAGATCATCCGCATTTGCGAAATGCAAGAGAAGTTCAAAGCCAAGGCTGGCAAACCACGCATGGTTGTGCCCGAGCCTGAAAATCACTCGGCACTCATTGAAAAAATACGCGCCCTCGGCCTCGCCGACATGAAAGCGGCAAATGAGAAAAAAGGCAAGTTCGACCGCCAGACTGCGATCGATGAAACGAAAAAAGCCCTCCATGAAAAAATGAAGGCCGAATTCGCTTCGCTTGAAAAAGCCGAAGCGGAGAAAAAAGAGAAGATTGCGAAAGCAATCATCTCTGACCTCGAAGTCGACGTCGTGCGCGACCAGATCTTCCATGATGGCATTCGTGCCGACGGCCGTAAACTCGACGAGATCCGCGCGATTTCGATCGAAGTCGGTGTACTGCCTTCAGCGCACGGTTCGGCGCTTTTCACACGCGGTGAGACACAGTCGCTCGGCGTTCTGACCCTCGGTACCGAAGGTAACGCACAGGATACAGACGATGTTGAAGGCGAAAGCTCTTCACGCTTCTATCTGCACTACAACTTCCCTCCCTACTCCGTAGGTGAAGTTCGTCGCTTCGGCGCACCAGGCCGCCGCGAAATCGGTCACGGTAAACTTGCCGAAAACTCGATCGCGCCAATCGTACCAGACGCAAGCCGCTTCCCGTATGTCATGCGACTTGTTTCTGAGATCACAGAATCGAACGGTTCCTCTTCTATGGCATCGGTGTGCTCCGGCGCACTGGCGCTCATGGATGGCGGCGTGCCCATCAAGGCACCTGTTGCCGGTATCGCGATGGGCCTCATCACCAGCGGCGATAAATTCGCCGTCTTGTCTGACATCGCAGGCCTCGAAGACCACTTCGGCGACATGGACTTCAAAATCGCCGGTTCGACAAAGGGTATCACCGGCTTTCAGCTCGATACGAAAGTACAGGGCATCAGCTATGAGATCATGGAAAAGGCGATTCACCAGGCGAAAGCCGGCCGTCTGCACATTCTGAAGCTGATGACCGAAGTTATCGAAAAACCACGGGGCGACCTGAAAGACAGCGCGCCGCGCATTACGACGCTCACCATCGATCGCGATCGCATCGGCGAACTCATCGGGCCCGGCGGTAAAAACATTCGCGGTATCATCGAAAAAACCGGCGCCGAGATCAACGTCGACGATAACGGCCTCGTACAGATCGCCTCAAACGACGGCGAATCGGCGCGCAAGGCGCGCGCCATGATCGAAGGCCAGTTTGCCGACGCAGAAATCGGTAAAATCTACGAAGGCACAGTGCGCAAGATCACCGACTTCGGGGCCTTCATTGAAATCATGCCGGGCCGCGACGGCCTCTGCCATATCAGCAAGGTATCGGCGCAGCGTATTGCGAATGTTGCCGACGTGCTCAAAGAAGGGCAGCAGGTCAAAGTGAAAGTCCTCGCGATCGACCGCCAGGGTAAAATTTCACTTTCGATCCGCGACGCGGAGTAGCGCCCCCGGGTCTCGATACGCCCGGTCGTCGAGTAGCCCAAAGGGCATATCGAGACGCCGGGCTACTCGACTACCGGGAGAGGGGAAGCCATGAAATCCGCCATAGAAAAAATTACCCTAGGCAACGGCCTGACCGTTCTGCTGGAGAATATTCCGCACCGGACGAGTGCAACCGTCGGTCTCTGGTTGCCGGTCGGTTCCCGCTTCGAAACCAAAAAAGAATCGGGCTTCTCGCATTTCGTCGAGCACATGCTGTTTAAGGGCACTAAAAAACGGCATTACACCGAGCTGTCGCGGGCCATAGACCGCCTGGGCGGGCATATGAATGCCTCGACAAGCAAGGAAATCACCGATTATTATATCAGCCTGAGCGGTCGTTATTTACCGATCGCGCTCGATGTGCTCTCAGATATGTTCTTCGATTCTTTGTTCAGCAAAGACGAATTCGAATCTGAAAAAAAAGTCATCGTCGAAGAGCTGAAGATGGGCGAAGATCAGCCCGACGATTTTTTATTCGACCTGTTTTACGAGTACCAGGTCGGCGATAACTCCCTCGGACGCCCGATCGCAGGTAAACCGTCTGGTATTGCCCGCGCCACGCGCGACGATCTCTATGCGTATTATTGCACACATTATGGCCCCGAAGGCGCGGTGCTGTCGCTCGCGGGGGCGCTCTACGATTCAAGCGCTGAAAAACGCGAACTGACGCGCCAGATCGTGCACTTTTTCGAGAGAAAAGACCATGCGCTGACGGGAAAACCGCACTTTCAGAAAGGTCTTTTCGCCGCGCCTGAATTCCAGTCGCCGCGCGCCGTAAAACAGAAAAGGCTCAAACACC
>JAFLED010000198.1 GCA_017302045.1 Spirochaetota bacterium | reverse complement strand
GTCATCGCGATAAACTGAAACAGGCGGTCTTGAACATTGTCATGAATGCCTATCAGGCGATGTCGGACGCGGAGAATCCGGTCATTGGAGATCGCGCGTGCGGGCGGCAAAGCCGTCGGTCTTTCGGGCCGCGACGGCGCTCTCGCGCATGCAGAAAAACACTATCTCGAGCGCAACGGCAAAGAAAATGTCGATTTGGGCCGCGTTGGCGCTGTCAAACCAGGCGGTGTGAATGTGCAGGTTCTGAATACGCTGAAACAAGGCGGATTTATCCCTGTGATCGCGCCGGTGGGTTTCGATGCGACGGGTAATTCGCTTAACATTAACGCCGATACCATGGCGGGTGCCATCGCCGCGGCGCTGGGGGCCGAAAAACTGCTGCTGCTCACAGATACACCCGGTGTGATGCACGACGGCAAAACTCTGACGCGGCTTTCACCCACCGATGTAAAAAGACTCAAAGCCGATGGCATTATCTCGGGGGGTATGATTCCGAAAGTCGACTGTGCGGTTTCTGCGGTTGAAAATCATGTCAATGCGGCGCACATTATTGACGGCCGGGTGCCGAACGCTCTGCTACTTGAAATTTTCACCGACAGCGGCGTCGGTACGATGATCGTACGTTAGGACTCTCAACTTCTTGACAGACTGAAATCAGCCAAGGGGCTGCTTTTACCATGAAAAAAATTTTTATCTGCCTCACGGCCGCGGCGACGATCAGCCCGGCGTTTGGTTATGCTTCATTAAACGTGGCCGGCCAGACCGGTCTTATTGCCACCCCAACCGCACGTATCAACAGCGAAGGGCAAGGTGGTAACGCGGTGACTGGCGGCTTCACCTATTTCAATAACGGCCGCACATACAACGTGCCACAGGTTAACGTGGCGCTGTTCGAACGCTGGGAGATAGGCGGTGCCTATAATTTCACCGAAGGCACGAACCAGAACGATTATCTCGTGCACACAAAACTGCGTTTCGCACCCTGGTCGGGCCGCGGTAACTCTGCCCTCGCCATCGGCGGCAGTTACCAAAGCCTTAACTCCTCACCTTCAACAACCGCCGGACAAGTCTATTTTGCAGCGACCTATCAGGCGCAATTTTTCGATATGGAAGCCGACACATCGGTGGTAATCGGTAAAACCTTCGGAACCGGAGTGCGCGACGGCGACGTCGATTTTTCGATGGGCTTTGATCTTAATCTTTTCCCGAGCGTGTTTAACGGATATGTGCGCTGGCTCAACGAATTGTCAAACTATGATTTTCTCTACCTGAATGCGCCGACAGCGGCGATCGCACGCGGTGCTTTCAACACTGGGTTACGCATTCCTGTGCTGAAGAATATGACCAATCTGCGGTTTGATATCACGCTCAAGATGACCGACGCGCTCGACAACGAACGCGGTTTCGGTGCGGGCGCGGTTTTCGGCGCGCGCTTCTGATCAGCTAAAACCAAAGAAACGCCTGAATTTAACCCAGGCGTTTCCTCTTTTTTTTACCTTCCGGCGTGGCATTTCGCCCGCAGGGTAAATCAGCATAAAATTGCGGTCGGCGAAGGCTCTGAGCATCATCTCGGGCAAACGGGCGTGAATTTTTTCCTGCGGATAATACGCCGCGCGCTCAAGCACCGCGACCCAGAGTGCATTCTCTCCTCCGTTCAGCGTTAACAAGTCGAGGCCCGCGTGAATCTGGCCTGCACGTACCGAATACCGGCGCCGCGGATCGAGATGCGCAAGATGTTCGGTGACCGCAGGCAGTACCTCGGGTTCAGCAAAGAATACCGGATTTGCCTTGAGTCGGCGTGCGAGAGCCAGAATTGCGGGCAGCCAGACATCCTGTGTTGTCAGCAAGCGAGCGTTCGCGACGATGACATTGATCTGCGCCGACAGAGAAAGATCGGTCTGAATATGCGCCGCGATGACGGTATTCGCCGGCGCCGTCTCGGTCAGCTGTTCGAGAAAGGAATAACCTTGCGGCTTTTGTAAAGTCGGTATCGCACCGAGGCCCAGCAGTATCTTTTCGGTCAATAGTTCGCGGGCGGCATGCGCGACTGCTTTGATGCGGTCGTTCTCGATGCGCGCCGTCAGTTCGATATGGTCGTCGCGCATCGAATAGAGTGGTTTCAGCTCGTTAAATTGCGCCTCAACCGAACGGATGCGCTCTGCAGCTTCGGGCGTATCGGGTACGACATTGAGTGGGAAAATTTTAGCGACCTCGCCCTCGGGCCGAAAATGGCCCGCAAGGGTCAACAGCGGCAGCATCGTCTCGGGATTACTCACCGGCAGCAGAATGCGCGAGGCGTCGTCTTCGCTATGTACGATTTTTTCGGGGCGGGAAAAGCGTGCCAGCACCACGACAAAAATCTCATTGAGAATAGCGTAGAGCATCAGGCTATGCAGCGCCTGAATAGGTAGAATGCCGCGCGCATAGGCGACATAGAGCAGTACCAAAACCAGCGGATTTTTTCTCATCAGTTGGCGCAGCGATATTTTCGCGTCGCGCCGGGTAGCGCGCATGACAAAGGCGAAGGCGGCTCGCGCGATCAGGGATGCCGCGAGAATGGCGAGCGCCGTCAGCAACGTCGTCCATTGAAAAGAGGAGGTAAAGTTGCTCGAGATACCGAGCTGAATATAAAATGCGGGAACGATAATGCTGTGGCCGGTAAACCGCAGGCGCTCGAGCACGCGCGAACCTTCTGCGACAAAGCGGGTGAGTACAAAGCCGGCGGCATAGGCGCCGATCAAAGGCTCTATACCCGCCTTGCGTACGGCGATGGTGACCGCGATCAGCAAGACCAGCATCAGATAAAAGAGTGCATACGAATCTTCGCCCACGCGTCGGACGAGAAAACGTAACGACGCGGGTATAAAAGAAATCAGGATGAGCATGATCAGCATCGCACCCACGGCTTCTTGCAGCAAATCGCCGGTGGCCGTGGCGCGCTGCGCGTAAGCGACGAGCAGCGACACGGCCAGAAGCGCGGTGATCTCTGAGATGAGCCCCATGAAAGCGATGTCGCTTGAAACGCGGCTCGCACGAAAGCTCTCGCTCACGATCGACTGCCGGCGTTCGGGCGCGTGCACGGCGGCGATACTCGCGACCGCGATCGCGGTCAGCGCGTCGGCCTTGAGCACAAAGAAAAAAATGGCTGCAACAGGCAAGGCCACCATGAGCTGCAGCGCAAACGCCGCGAGAATCGTACGGCCGCGCCAGGCAAAATGGAGATCCCACTCGATTTCGAGAGCAGAAAGAAAAATGACGAAGAGTGCACCCAGCTCAGAGAGCTGTAGTAACAGACTCTGCGCGGGAAAACTGAAGGGCAGATAGATGCCCGCGACGACACCGCAGGCCAGAAAAAAAAATGCCGGATGCACACGGCTTGCGCGTGCAAGCGCGATGCTGATGACACCCCCCGCAGTGATGACGAGTATCGAATAGAGGGCTAAGTCGAAACTTTCGGGCATGCTGTATTTGCCCCGCTATTAGCCCCGTTTTTCTTCGATAGCGACATAGCGCTCGGCGATGCGCTGCGCGAGGTGGCGCACGCGTGCGATGTAGGTCTGTCTTTCGGTGGGCGACACAGCGCCGCGCGCGTGCAGCAGGTTAAATGTGTGCGAGCACTTCAGCATGTAGTCGTATGCGGGAAAAACCAGTGGCTCTTTTGTCCAGTCGAGAATGCGTTTTGCTTCTTCTTCATATTCGTCGAACCAGCGGAAGAGTTTTTTTGTATCGGCGAGTTCGAAGTTATAATGCGAATATTCCCACTCGGTTTGTTTATGGATGTCGCCGTATTTCATGCTCTTGTTCCACTGGATATCGAACATACTTTCGACTCCCTGCAGATACATCGCAAGGCGTTCGAGGCCATAGGTGTATTCGACGGATATCGGTTTTAATGGCAGCGATCCGCAGTTTTGAAAGTACGTGAACTGTGTCACTTCCATACCGTTGAGCCAGACCTCCCAGCCGAGACCCGAGGCGCCGAGCGTGGGGGATTCCCAATCGTCTTGCACAAAACGCACGTCGTGCTCTTCGAGTTTGAAGCCGAGTGCGCGCAGGCTACCGAGGTAAACCTCTTGTGCATCGGGCGGCGACGGCTTCAGGATCACCTGGTACTGGTAGTAGTGCTGCCCGCGGTTAGGATTTTCACCGTAACGGCCGTCGGTCGGCCGGCGCGAAGGTTCGACATACGCGACGGCCCAATGTTTGGGACCAAGAACGCGCAGAAACGTATGCGGGTTAAAGGTGCCGGCGCCGACTTCCATGTCGAGCCCCTGCGCGATGACGCAGCCCTGGTCGGCCCAGTACTGGTTCAGCGTCGCGATGATGTCCTGAAAATACATGGGTTAATCCGCTGCGCCGAGACAGCGCGTCACGCGATGTAACTGGCTATTCTTTCATGAAGCGTTCAATGCTGATGAGGCGGTTCACCTCGCCTGTCGTATCGAAAAGTTTGCCGTTGTCGTTTAGTCTGAAGTTGCCGTGTTGCAGGTGGCAGTTGGTGCAGCCAACATTGTTCTTCGCCGCGAGCGCCATCATCTTCTTCACGACACGCGCACGAGCGCCGAGTTTTTTGAAGTTCCACCAGGTGACGATGTCGTCGCCGCCGTCGATCCATTCGGTTTTGACAATTTCATTGGGAGCGATTTCAGAGGCGGCAGGTGCGCCGGTGGGTTGAAACTTCAGCTTCTCGCCGTCGGCTACGACCTTGCCGGTGAACTCGCCCTTGTCTTTGATGGTGAGGCGGTAGTTGCAGTTATTGACGCGCGGCAGATGGCAGGTGCCGCAGGAGCGCAGGGAGTCGCCGCACATATCGGCTGCTGCGGGAGCTGCTACTGCTGGAGCAGCTGTGGCTGGCTTGGCTGGTACTTTGCGGCCTTGTGCCAATACGGGAGAAAAACCTATATGTTGAAATTTTACATCGTCAAAGCTCTGCTTATTGCCAACATGTTTCAGTCGCCCGAGAACTTGTTCAATACATTCATCCTTAATCGGCGCCACCAGGTGGTGCGTCATCTTCAACATAAAACGTACCTTCTCGTCGTCGTTGTTCCAGAGTTTGCCCGGCGTGGGTTGCGGTTGCGCCGGGGTCGATCCGCATTGTACAAGAGCCGCGAATAACAGGGTCGGTATCACAAGGTAACGCATCGGCCATTTTCCGCGCTACGATTCCCCCGGCGATAAAATTTCAATTCGCTTGACCGCGACCCTTCACCCCGCGGCTTTGACCCCATGAGCGCTAAAGCTCCCTATGTCGCCTTCTTCGATCTCGACGAAACACTGCTGGCGAAAAACAGCGGCAAGGTGTTCTGGGACTATTGCCTCGAGAACAAAATCTATTCTCCGCTTGAAATCAGCTACCTCGGCTTTTCTCTCTTTAAGTTTATCGTCGGTTTCGATGAGACCGAAGATTTTGTACGCAGCTGGGCCAGCGTCTTCAAAGGCTGGAGCGAAGAAAAGATGCAGCAGATCACGGGCGAGCTTTTTCATAGCGGCATCAAACCCGTGATTCGTGCCGCGGCAGAGAGCGAGGTCGCTAAACATAAAGCCGCAGGGGCGCGCACGGTGATACTTTCGGCTTCGACGCGTTATGTCTGCGAGCCTGTCAAAGACCACCTCGCGATGGATGAAGCGCTTTGCACCGCGCTGGGCATCCAAAACGGCGAGTTTACCGGAACCCTCGCAAGCCCCTATATTTTCGGCGAGCAGAAGTATCTTTCGGCGTTGTCGTATTGCCAGGAAAACGGCTACGATCTCGGCAAATGTTATTATTATGGCGATGCCTACACCGACCGGTTTGTCATGGAAGCAGTGGGGTTTCCCGTCTGCGTCTCGCCCGACAAGAAGCTGCGCGCCTACGCGGCGCAGAAGAACTGGAGCGTTGTAGAATGGTAGTCACGGTAGCGCCGCTTTAGGTTCTGTCGGAATCGTCATGGCAGAAGCGGCTCAGACGGCCCCCTACAGTTTTTC
Organism: Spirochaetota bacterium; assembly: GCA_017302045.1. Classification (GTDB taxonomy): domain Bacteria; phylum Spirochaetota; class Leptospiria; order Turneriellales; family Turneriellaceae; genus Turneriella. The sequence continues at coordinate 1,018 of JAFLED010000198.1, read as the reverse complement.
TCCCCCTTTCGAAAAGAGGTTTCTCGAGTTAGAGAAGAAATTCCCTAAACGTTCGTCACTCGTGCTCTGGTCGCTGCACCTCGCGCAAGAAGACATCGGTTATATCACACCCGCGGCGGTCGATTATATCGCCGCGCGCGTCGGGGTATCTCCCGCGTGGGTAAAGGGTGTGGTTTCTTTCTATTCGATGTTCCGAGAGAAACCGATCGGCAAGTACCACCTCAATGTCTGCGGCAATCTGATGTGCCAGCTGATGGGCTCCGATAAGATCGAGGCCACTATTAAAGAAAAGCTCGGTATCGGCGACGGGCAGACGACCCCCGACGGCAAATTTACCTATACCCGCCAGGTCGAGTGCCTCGCCGCCTGCGGTTACGCGCCCGCGATGCTGCTCAACAACGATTTCCACGAGCAGCTGACCCCCGAGTCGATTGCGCAACTCATCGACGAACTTTCGTCAAAATAACGGCGGCGTTAAATTCCCCAAAAACCTGCCGTATCCTTGTTGACGCGGTGTTTTATTTACCTGTTTCTCCGCAGGCGGGTGCCTGAATTTAACCCATTCGGGAAACCGCATTTGCTGCCTTAGCTCAGCCGGTAGAGCAACCGCCTTGTAAGCGGTAGGTCGTCAGTTCGATTCTGACAGGCAGCTAAAAGGCTGTCCGAACAAAAACATAAGCCCTAAGGATTTCCTTCGGAAATCCCACGGCTAAAGCGCTTCGCCGCGTATGGTTTTTGGAACACCATTCCTGCAAAGGGATTGAGTTTCTGCGGACAGCCCAATTTTCCCGCTTTGCGGTAAAATAGGGGTAGGTGGCCGAGTGGTTAATGGCGCCAGACTGTAAATCTGGTCTCTCCGGAGTACGAAGGTTCGAATCCTTCCCTGCCCACAACTCCCCTGAGGGAGTCTCGCATCATCCAGTTATCGTCAAGACGATAACTGGATGATGCACCCCTCAGGGGACCTGAAGGCAGCAAGTCTTCTATCCCAAAAAACCTCAAATTACCGATTACGGAA
>JAFLED010000197.1 GCA_017302045.1 Spirochaetota bacterium | reverse complement strand
CGCATGAAATCCTGTATCTCCAGGGCCGCCGCCACAACATCATGCGCATGCGTTTCGTTCGCAAGCGGTAATCCCCCAGCCGCCATATAACTGTCACCGATTGTCTTGATCTTTTCTATGTTATATTTTTCGCAGATATCGTCGAAGGCCAGAAAGCAACGGTTCAGCTCGGCGACGAGTTCCTGCGCCGTAAGCCGCTCGGCGATTTGCGTAAAACCGACGAAATCCGTGAAGAAAACCGTGACATCCGCGTAGTACGCGGGCTTCGATTCGCCCTGGGCCTTCAGGTCGCTGGCGATCTCTTTAGGCAAAATGTTCAGAAGTAACGCGTCGGATTTCTGGCGTTCTGACACGGCTTCGCGCGTGCGGTCTTCGACCGCTTTTTCGAGGTTCTCGTTGATGGTCTCGACTTTCTTAAAACTGCGCGCGTTTTCGAGGGCAGTTGCGTAAAAGCGCGTCAGGGAGCCCATCACCGACTGGAAATCCTGCGACATTTTCATGCGCCGGGGATCGTAACTCAGCACAAGAACCGCGACCGCCGCGTGACGCACGGTAATCGGGAATATAGCCATTCCCCTGCCCCAGCGCTCAGACGCGTTGCGGATAATCTTGTGGCGAATTTTCCGCACATCGTCGAATACAACGACCTCTTTATCGCGTAGCGCCTGCTGGTAGGGATTCCCCGGGTCGCTGCCGCGGAATTTCAGACGGGAAAAAAGCTTCTCGTCGCGCGGCGATTGAGCGATCGCAATACCTTTGTGAAGCAGATCGTGTCCTGAATTATAAAAGAAAACACCAGCGTGATCGAACCCAAAAGTTCTTTTGATAATCTGAAGCACCTCGCGGGTCACACCCTCGATATCGAGCGAGCCACTCATAGCAAACGCCGCTTCCGTAACGATCTTCAGGCTCGCGACCTGCTCCTTAATGTCATGGTACATTTCGAAATTTTCCAGCAAGGACCCGATATGCTGTGCGAGAAGCGACAGGTAACGCATTGTCTCGCGGCGGATTTCCGACTTCTGATCGAAGTTCTCTAAGAGCAATACTCCGACCGGTACACCCGAGTGTGAAATCGGAATCATAGCATAACATGAGCACTCGAGCCAGCGCTCGATTTCAGAGCGTTCTTCTTTGGGTACGCGGAAGAGGTAGTTAACACAAATCTCGCTTTTGCGCGCGACCATCGCGCCGACAGGGCCGTCACCCAGCTTGATAAGCATTCGCTTCGTCAGAGCCGGCATGAAAAGGTTTTTTGAAGTTGAATAACTCATTTTGAGAGCCTGTTCGACGAACTCTACGCTTAGAAAACTGATGCGTTCGAAAGGCAGACGCGACGACAGAACCTCACAGACCATCTCGATCACGGATTCGCGCGTGTGTTTATCCTGATTATCAATAGCGAGACGGTTTAGCGTATTCATTTCATTGACTTTCTCGAGCAAAGAGGAATACATGAGGGCATTGGAGAGTGCGATCGAGAGATCATGCCGTAATAGATGCAGTAATTTCAATTCGGCCGGGGTAAATGCCCGGCGCTCCGTTTTTCTGCCTAACGCCAAAAAGCCCAAAAGCCGGTTGTTAAATTTGAGGCCTATGAGCACATAGAAACGACCGTCGCGCATGAACTCTCCGATGAAATCGAGATCTGTCGTTTCCAGAGCCGATGCTCCGCTCGCTTTGCGATCTGTTAGCGTATCGCGGTAAATAAGATCTTCACCTAAAAGGAAAATTTTGAAAAGCCAGTCATGCGAATGCTTTTCAAGAGTCTCGTTCGTCGATATCTGCTGCGCCAGGTCGTCGGGATCGGACGCCGCCGTGAGATCGAAGGCGCGGCTATCTTCCTGGAAAACAAAGAACTCGGCGTGTTCGAGTTTCATCAGTTCCGTTAAGAACGCCACGGTCCGTTTCGCCATGTCGCGTTTGTCGGCGGTATTTTCGAGTTCAGACGCGAACCTTTCGACCCGAAGACGCATTTCTTTTTCGCGCCGCTGGATGAAGCCGAGCATCACGTGATGCAGAAGGCGAGAATATCCGGTGAAAGCCGCCATGCCTGCGATTATCGCGAAAACCCGCACACTCTCAGGCCATGTACCAGCGTATGGAAAGAGTATCGTTATTCCCAGAATGGCGGGTGTGATCAGGAGAATAGCAAAAATGAGGTAAAAAATCAGGAAACGGGAGAACGCCGAGAAATCCATCAATTGTCCGGCCTGCGTCGCATAATAAAAAAAACCACAGGCTGAAGTAACACCGAGCGCCGAACCGGAGACATAGAAATCGTTGATCCCTAACGCGGGTAGAATCACACCGGAAAACGCGGCGATAGTTACGCCGACGCCGATAGCAAAAGTCTCGTAACGCAACTGCAGTTGGATATACGGATTCTTAAACTTTCTGAATTTGTAGACGATGTTGGGAAAAAAAGCGACGAAAATCGCGGCCATGTAGCCGGCATAAAGTTTATAGAGCGGCCCGACATCACGAACAAGCTTACCCGAGATAAATTCTGCTTTTCTGACGATGAGATCAGTGGATATACCGGCCGCCGCAATCGCAACGGCGGGCCCCCACAACCACAACCATTTTCGGCTTCTGAGTTGATAGATGTTTCCCGGAAAAACGACGGAAAAATGCAGAATCCCGGTCCATGACAAGGTAGCGCATAAAACCGCAGAGCGGTTAAAGACCGTAGTGTACTGCGGAAAATACCGCATGCACGCAATAGAGAGAATTACGGAACCCGCAAAAAAAGTTCCGATCGCGAACGGCCATGATTCGCTTCTCTTCTTCTTGTTCTTCAACGTGAAAAAAACAAAAGAATAGGTGAGAATGATCGATGTGCAAGTGAAGATATCCTGTAACATTCGGCCCCGTCTGTCCAAAGCCATGAATACGCATTCACCCGCCAACTCTTTCCGAAATCCCGCGACGGCTATTATGTCGCACATTTCAGAGACCAACAGAGACCATGTGGTTTTTCGACAAGGGGTGTCAGAGATCAAGAATCTCTGAATTTAATGCTTTACCTCAGAGCTGGCTGAATTAGCAATCGATGAATGTCCTATTGGCTGCGTCTAACGATGACCATTGCAGCGATCTGTGGGGCAATGCCGGTTCTGCACGCCGAAACAGAAAAACAAAATTACCCTCCTGGCGAAAAATTTAAACGCCGCGTTTTGCTTACGTTGTTCATCAACGAAAACCACGATAAAGATACCGAATACCTAAGCCAGGCGGTCGCCGACGCTTTTGCCCTGCCTCTAACGAAAACCGGTAATTTCACAATTTTAAACCGCCATTCCATTGAGCGCTATACACAAACGATGGGGATTACCACACGCGATATCTACAAAACCGAAAATGCCGTGCGTCTTGGAAAAGCCGTCGGGGCTGATGTCGTGGTTGTCGGGCGCTTTATTACCGCGGGACAACAAGTCACCATAGAAGCCCAGGCGATCGACGTGCAGGCGGGGCGCCTCAGTGTTGAAGATAAGGCAGAAGTACGTACGAACTCACTTATGTTCGACGCGATTCAATCGCTCGCTCAGAAAATGAGCGCCCCGATGGCTGAAAAAATGCAACCCCTCGAAGATCCGCCCCCGCCCGCCGAAGTCGTTCTAGACGAAGAGCAGGTCACAGCGGAAATAAAAAAGATCGGGGAAAAGAAAACGGAGAAAGAACCGCTTAATACGGCGCGCTCTCCGAGCCGTTTATTTGTCGACCCGGGAATTCAGCTTCTGCAACGGCTGGGCGCCTCTGAGAAAAACATCACGTATGACGGCAAATACCCGTTCGGTAGCATGAATCCGGGGCTTGCTCTGTCCGTTGCGTGGCAAAGTGATTTGCCCGATTGGAAAATTTTCCGCGTATTTGATGCCTTTCAGTACGGGGCGACTCTTTCATACGCTTTTTTTTCGGGGGCTCTCGACGTCACAGGCACAAAAGGCGACCTCTTACTTGAAAAGGAAAGGATGAAATTGCAGGTTGCCAGTATAGCGGTGTTTCTCGCGCGTCATTTCTCCGTCTTAAACTTTCCGCTGATTGCCTATGCGGGCTTCGGCGCGGACTACGCTATCTTTTCAGCATCGCAGGGCGAGACACTCTATAAAGGGGTTCAGCCTGGCGCACAGGCGGGCATCCGCGCGCTGCTTTATTCCATCGGCGCCTTCGAAACCGGCTTACATTACCGCCTCGGTTTCAGTTACCTGAACGACGGCAACAGCTACCTGAATCATATGTTAACAATCACTGGAGGATACAGATTATGAGGATATGGACGGCGATACTCGCAATCGGCGGTGCGATTCTAATCGCTGTCTGCGCCGACAGCAAGGGTAAGAGAACTTATATCGAGGGGGTCGAGAACGATATCTTTTCGCAAAGTGTGACGCGCGCGCTGCAGCCGGGAAACCTGATTTACCTGCTCGACCAGAACGGGGCGGTGAGACCGATCGCTCTCAAAGATTTCACCGGTGCCGGACAGGTCACCGGCCTCGACCTGAACAACGACGGTGTGGTGGATATCCGCATTTCGCCGATCGCGCTGACACGCATGACGTCGCGATCTTTCACGGCGCCCGCCGATATCGATAACGACGGAATCCCGGAGTACTATGTTTATTTTGTCGTTTCGGGAAATTCAGTGCGCATCTCATTTCTGACAGCCAATTCGGCACAGGCGCGCGAACTGGTTTTTATTGTCGATGCAAATAGCCAGATTACGGGGCTTGATACCAACGGCGACGGTTCGTCTGACGACGCAAGACTGAATGGAGTTACCGTCGTCGCACCCACTATGGTTAATACCCCGGTTTATTCGCCGGCGGCAGGTGCCTTCACTGCGGCTCAAAACGTAACGATTTCGACGACGACTGCAGGAGCAATTCTCTGCTATACGACAGACGGGGTCACAACACCGGCCTGCAATGCCGCGAAAACAAGCTGTGCTACGGGTACACTTTATTCGACCCAGGTGAACGTGACCGCGAACCAAACGCTCCGGACTATCGGATGCCTCGACGGTAAGAACGATTCCCTCGCGGCGGTCGGCTCTTTCGTCATCGACGGTACCGCACCGACAATCACCGCGGCGCCGCTTTCGGGTCTCTTTGTGAGCCCCCAGGCGGTGATGCTCACCGGGTCGGTAACCACCGGTCAGGGGGCGCTTGACGGCTCCCTCGCCGTTTCTCAGATTTGTTACACTTGGGGCGCCGACGCATCGGGAAATCCACTGCCCGCCACGATACCCGGGAATCCTTCGTTTCCGTGCACGGCGACCAACAATCAGGTTTTGGTTCAAAGTAATACAACGCAGCTGAACGTGGGCTGCGCAACGCGCGCAAAAGTTACTGATGGAAGCGATCCGAATAGCTGTTCTTTTACCGCCGGAATTTATCATCTGAAATATATCGCCATGGACGCTGCCGGAAATATCACTTCGGTACAATCACAGTCTTATGCGATCGGGGCGACGCCGACAATCACGACGGTAGCGGCACCGAAACCGCACCTGTGGGCTGTGCTGAATAGCTGGGGACAATCGGGCGACACACCAACGGCTGCCGGAGCCACGACGCGCGCGAGCACAACCTGGACCTGGTCGGCCGATATGGACGGTACATACACGATACGCCTCAACGACGCGTCGGGCAACTGTACAGGCGGCACGGTATCGACGGGAGCATTCGCATCAGGCAGTACAACCGCCGGCAATAACATTAGCTCGGTCATCCAGGCATCTGATCTCATCGTCGACGTGAACGATGCCAAGGTCTGCTTCACCCCGGCTGGTGGCAGCGCTATTTCCGCGACGCAAACGATCTGGCGAATTGCCCCCGCTGATATCTCGGCAACGTACGCAAAAGTAAACTTTAACATCTCCGAATCAGTCACACTTTCACTCTCGGATATATTTAGCCCTGTCAATGCGATCAAAACGATCACGTTCATCTGTCCGGCCGGTTCGACTGGTGTCGACGCCAACAATGCCTGCGCACAACCCACGCCGTCGGGTTCTTTTCTCCGTGCTCAGGGTTCGGGCTCGGTAGCGGTTCACAGCGACTATAATGTCAATGTATTACCGGCAAACCGCGTAACGACAATCGCTTACGATGTGCGCATCACGCTCTGCGACAATGCCGGTTGCGCGGGCACTGCCGGGCCGACATTCGGCACAGAAGCGGCTGGGCCTTACAGCGCCACCGGCACGTTGAAGTTTTTTATTCTCAAAGATAAAACTCCCGGTAATTCAATTTTCGTCGCAGCAAGCGGCAGCGACGCAAACCCGGGCACATCGAGAACGGCACCCAAACGTTCTTTAAGTTCTGCGGCGGGCGTCGCCACCGGCGGCAAAGCCATTTACGTTTCGGCGGGCAGCTATTGTGGTAACGGCATTCCGACATGCACGTCGACTACGGGAACACTCAGCGTGCCCAGCGGAACGAGTATCTTCGGGGGATTTACCACCGCGTGGTATCGTCCCGATGTCGCGTTAAACCAGGCGAATATTACGGCGGGTTCGAATTCCAATGCCGACAGTATCGGGATTTCCCTCGGCGCGGTGAATAGTCCGATCGAAATCGAAGGTCTGAATCTGACAACACAGCGCGTCACACCGGATGTCTCGCAGGGATACCACACCATCGGATTAAAAGCGGCGAGCGGTACTGCGGCGCTAACCCTTTATAAAAACTCTATCAACGCCGAGGGTGCAAATACGACTGCGGGAGGCCAATCCGCAGGCGGAGCATATGGATTGCATATCGCCAATGTGAACACAGTTACTCTCACTTCAAACACGATCACTGCTGGCGGTGGGTGGTATGGGGAGAATGGGGGACTCGGGGGTGCGAATGGCAGTGTGGGTATGGATGGGACTGCCGGCACTATGGGTATTGCAGGTTGTGTTGCCTGCAGTACAGATAGTCATGCCCATGCAACTGCTGGTTCTGGTGGCACTGGCGGGTTAGGTGCAGCTAATCGTGGAGGAAATGGTGGCGCTGGTGGTTGGCAAGATGACGGAACG
>JAFLED010000196.1 GCA_017302045.1 Spirochaetota bacterium | reverse complement strand
GCGGCGCACAGGGGTTACCGCGGCCGCGACCGCACGCGCAAGATTTTCACGCTGGGCACACCCTTTCGCGGGCACCCGTTAGCGATTTTGCTGCCCTTCACCTTTGCGGCCTGGCAGATGAACCCGGTTTCACCCTTCATGCGTGAAACGCAGGGCAAATACCGCACCCTCTCGAGCGTACAGGCGGTCTTTGCCTCGTTTGATGAAGTGCTGTTCGTCAATTACCTCAATATTCCCGGGCGTTTCGACGACGTCAAACTGAAGCAGATCGGGCATTGCAACCTGTTCATGGGGCCGGCCGGCGTCGAATGCATCACAGAACTCATCACCGCAGAAGAAGCGAAAGACCCCAAGCCGGTCGTCAGAAAAGACGAAAAGGGAAATCCCCTCGCGGCGGCACCGGCGACAAAAAAAAAATATCTAGCCGCTAAACCCGCGCGCAAAGCGAAACGCACCGCACCCGCTAAGAAGCGGAAGTAACTTTCTTTAAATAGCGACCAATCGTTCGCCAGTATAGCTGATGCTCGGCGCGTAAAATGCGCCGGCTGAGCGTTTCTTCGGTATCGCCTTTCTGCACTGCGACCACCGCCTGCGCAAGAATTTTACCGGTATCGACTCCCGCGTCGACAAGATGAATAGTACAACCCGTTACCTTCACGCCATACTCGAGCGCCTGTTTCTGCGCCCTCAGGCCGGGAAACGCAGGCAGCAGAGAGGGGTGAATATTCACAATGCGGCGCGGAAAAGCCTTGAGCAGGGGCGCCGAAATAATCCGCAGGTAACCCGCACACACGATCAACGCCGGCTGCTCGCGGCCCAGCCGTTCGGCAAGCCGGGCATCGAATGCCTCCCGCGATTCGGATTTCCCCTTCGGAAAAAGTTCTGTGCGTATACCCATTTTTCGGGCGACGTCGAGACCCGCCGCTTCGCGGTCGGCGAGCACGAGTGCACACTCTGCATAGAGCCGCCCGTCGTGAATGGCTTCGAGCACCGCGCGCATATTGCTGCCCCGGCTTGAGATCAGAATGACAATGCGCGGTTTGGCGCCTTGCTGAACTTTATTTGCGGGATAGAGGCTCTTAAAGAAATCGCGGAGATTTTTCATCGCACCACTATAAGCCGATCGCCTTCGAGTTTCTGCGCGAACTCGATGAATTTTTCATTCACGCGCGTCGGCTTAAAATCTTTGCCGCTGCCGCCGATAGCGACCTGTACGGATTTTCCGCGCGCGAGCAGGCGTTTGTCGTCTTTGACCCAAATGCCGTATTCGGCCTCCATAAAAATCTTGCGCACCGCGGTGTAACGGATGCCGATGACGAGGGTTTCATGCAGAAACCCCTGCCCCTTGTATTCGACTTCGGTTTTGGTCAGCGTACTCGAGAAGCCATCAAAAGCTGCCTTCAGCGGCTGCCCACTGGCGGCGCCCTCATGCGAAGCAGCAGGTTTTAAACCCGCAAGTTCGGCGATTTTATAGAGGTAAGCGATACGCCCCTCTTCGAAATAGTTGAGGTAGACGCTGTTGTTGATGTGATTATACGAATCGAGGTCACGCCAGCGCACCACGGTTTCGACGGTAACCGAAAACTCATGCCAGGGCATTTCTTTTTCGGCGGCGACGGGCTCAGCCTTTTTCGCGGGCATCGTTTAGATCTCTCCGGCGAAATACGCGAGTGTACGCTTGAGCCCCTCTTCGAGCGCCACCTGCGGCTGCCAGCCGAGTATCTTTTGCGCACGTTCGATGACAGGGCGGCGTACCTTCGGGTCATCTGCGGGCAAGGGAAAATGTTTCACCGCGAGCTTTTTACCGCTCACGCGTTCGAGCACACCCACCAGCTCGGCAATCGTAAATTCGCTGGGGTTACCCAGGTTTATCGGGCCGTCGTATTTTTCGCGGGGGAGATCCGACAGAGCAAGAATACCCGCGATCAGATCAGAGGCATAACAGAACGACCGTGTCTGCGTGCCGTCGCCGTAAACCGGCACGGCCTCGCCTTTCAAAGCCGCGACACAAAAATTCGAGATCACGCGCCCGTCGTCGGGGTGCATGTATTCGCCGTACGTATTAAAAATACGAAACAACCGGACATCCTGCTTTTTGAAGCGCACATAATCGGCGCAGATACTCTCTGCCGCGCGTTTGCCTTCATCGTAGCAGCTGCGGATGCCCACAGTATTCACATTACCCCAGTAGGTTTCGGGCTGCGGATGCACACTCGGGTCGCCGTAAACTTCGGAGGTCGAGGCATGCAACAATTTTGCGCCATGCATCTCGGAGAGGCGCAGCATATTATGGATACCGAGTACCGAGGTTTCCCAGGTATACACAGGGTCTTTCTGGTAATGCGGCGGCGAAGCGGGACAGGCAAGATTAAAGATGACGTCAAATTTGCCGAAGCGCGAGGTGGGCGCGTTTTCGGGAGTTGTGAAGCGGATGTCGGCGTTGTGAAAATCAATCTGATCCCGCACCGCGAGGAAATTCTTTTCGCGCCCGGTGTGCAGATTGTCCCAAATCGTCACCTGGGCCTGGCGCTGCAGCAGGCTGCGTACGAGATGACTACCGAGAAAGCCCGCGCCGCCGGTAACTAGTGCATGCATCGTGCACCCCGCACTTTAAGGCCAGTGCCTTGACTGCTGCTTAGAATCATGGTTGAGTTTCTGGATTCCCGACAGGCTGAGAATCGAAATGAGCAAGGCTGGCAAAACGGATTGACCGACGTACCGCCTGCGGTATTCGAGACCGCAATGAAGCTCGAATGCATCCTGTTCTGGTATGTCTGCTTATTCAACCAGAATACAGAAGAGACGGGTGTGACCTCTTACAAAGCCGCTACCCGCAACCTGACCGAAAAACTAACGCCCGAGATGCGGCAATCCCGTTTTACCGTTCGCGGCATCGAAGTCTCAGGAAAAATCAAAGCCACGATCAGCAACAAAGCAGCAGCGAACGAAATCGCACAAAGTCTCGTCTCTCTCGGGTTTACAACCCTGGAGCGCGACGATATCGCTCTGGCCCTCGATGAAAAGGCACTGGCGCAAAGCGGTATGACGACAGGCAAAGACCGGATTGCCGAGTCGTCGCAAAACCCCGACATTTTGATTTCAGGTACGCTCACGGGTGAATCTCCGCAGAAAATGCGGCTGATCTTAAAGGCAATATCGCTCAGGAACATGCAGATTCTTGCGGTCAGCGAGGGGCATGTCTCACAAACGGCAGCCGATTGGCAGGACAAGATTCACGACGGCTGGCACTTCGCGCTGCATGGCGGTATCGGCTACAATTTCGTGTCGGCTTCACCGATTGATACGCTGGAAAATGTCTCTTTGCGCGGCTTCGGCCCTTTCTTTCTGATGCAGACAGGCTACGCAATCCGGAAAAACTGGATTCTGGGGTTGGGTATCGGCTATATCGGCGTCACCAACCCCTATGCGAGCGATCCCAAAAATCTGCTCACCGATTCCACTCTGAAAGATAAAGAAGTCTCAGAACTCTTAAGTCTCTTGACCGTCACCTGGTACACTCCCGAAAATTATTTCGTCATCGCCGGTGTGGGGGCAGCCTCAGCCGTTTACCGCAACAAAGAATCCCAGATTACCATCGACTCGGGCTACAGCCTCCATATCGGCTTCGGGCGCGAGTTCTATATCGCCAAATATCTTGCGCTCGGCGGTAGCGTCTATGTCAATTACAGCCAGATCAATCTGAGGAATCTTGAGGTGGTTTTTCCAACCACGCAGGGGAATATCCGCGATGATAATTTTACCATCCGCAACTGGAACATCGGCATTGCTATTTCGCTGAGCTACAGTTAACCGCGCTCAGAGGCCGTGTGCCTTAAAGATTACGATATCCAAATCGAACCAATCGGGTTCACCGTCGGAGCGCGACGGTGCGCAGGTAAGAATCAAACAAACCAGCGCACCAAAGAGAAATTCACGCACCGCACCAAGCCAAAACTCCCTCTTAGCCCGCCAAGCGATTTACTTGACGCTCACTTAGCACAAGCGATGCGTAGTTATGGATGGCAAAATGCAACGCCTCTTTGTGATGTACGAAAAGATGCTGCTCATCAGACGCTTCGAAGAGGCAACCGCGAAAGCCTATGCTTCGGGTAAAATTCGCGGCTTCTGCCACCTCTATATCGGTGAAGAACCGGTTGCGGTGGGCGCGATAGAAAATCTCGAACCGCAAGACTATGTGATCTGCACCTACCGCGAGCATGGCCATGCGCTCGCGCGCGGCATCACGCCCCGCGCGGTTATGGCCGAACTCTTCGGTAAGGCAACGGGTTGCAGCAAGGGGCTCGGCGGTTCGATGCATCTCTTTTCGCGCGAGCTCAATTTCATGGGCGGGCACGGCATCGTCGGTGGCCATGTCGCCGTCGCGAGCGGGCACGCTTTTGCGTCAAAATACCGCGGCGACCATGGCGTGACTCTTTGTTTTGTCGGCGAAGGCGGCACCAATATCGGCGGTTTCTATGAAGGCCTCACTTATGCTTCGCTTTGGAACCTGCCGGCCGTCTTCATCATCGAGAACAATCTCTATGCGATGGGCACTCCGCTTTACCGCTCGCAGCCGAGCCGCGACCTCACGGCAAAGGCAAAAGCCTTCAATATGGCGTCGGAGCGCATCGACGCTCTCGATGTCGAAGTCGTCTACGACACAGTGAAGAAGGCCGTCGTGCGCGCGCGCTCGGGCCAGGGCCCCACACTCATTGAGATGATCACTTACCGCTTCCGTGGGCACTCGATGTCAGACCCGGCCAAATACCGGCCAGCAGGCGAACTCGAAGAGATGAAAGAAAAAGACCCTTTAGATACAACGCGCGAGCGCCTGCTCAAAGACGGATTTACCGCCGAGCAACTCGCAGAGCTCGACGGCAAAATTGCCGCGCAGGTCGACGATGCGATCGCCTTCGCCGAAGCCTCGCCTGAAACGACATACGAAGAAATGCAAAACCTGGTATTTAGCTAAGACCCCGGATCGATTCAAATCCGGAGCGTAAATTTCCGCTTTGGCGCGCATTCGCTTGTGCGGCCGCGGTCGCGCATGGCTGTCGCAGAACTTGTCTAACTCGCTTTTTCGGCGTATGCCTCAATCGGCAGGCAGGCGCAGATCAGGTTACGGTCGCCATGTGTGTTGTCGACGCGCCCAACCGCAGGCCAGAACTTCTGCGCACGCACGAATGGCAACGGATACGCTGCCTCTGCGCGGCTATAAGAATGTTTCCACTCGTCGGCCGTCACCATGCCTGCGCTGTGCGGTGCATTTTTGAGCGGGTTATCTGCTCTGTCGGCGCCGTTTTCGATCGCCGCGATTTCTTTGCGTATCTGAATCATCGCGTCGCAGAAGCGGTCTAGCTCTGCCTTCGCTTCGCTTTCGGTCGGCTCGACCATAATTGTACCCGCCACCGGAAAACTCATCGTCGGCGCGTGAAAACCATAATCCATAAGGCGCTTCGCAATATCTTCGGCTTCAACGCCGCTCGACGCCTTGAAGACGCGTGTATCTAAAATCATTGCATGCGCACAGCGCCCTTTGCTGCCGCTGTACAGAATCGGATAATGTTTCTCGAGCTTCGCCTTGGTATAGTTTGCATTCAGAATCGCGTATTTCGTTGCGTTCGTGAGCCCCGCCGCCCCCATCATACGAATATACGCGTATGAGATCAGCAGAATCGAAGCACTGCCCCAGGGCGCAGCGCTGATGGCGGATATCCCCTTGTCGCCGCCGACGCCTGACACAACCGCATGGCCCGGTAAGAATGGCACCAGGTGCTTCGCAACACCAATCGGGCCCATACCAGGCCCACCGCCCCCATGCGGTATGCAGAATGTCTTATGCAGGTTGAGATGGCAGACATCGGCACCAATATTGGCAGGGCTCGTGAGCCCCACCTGCGCGTTCATATTCGCGCCGTCCATGTAGACCTGGCCGCCATTCTGGTGGATAATCTCGCAGATCTCGGTAATGCGCTCTTCAAAGATGCCATACGTCGAAGGGTACGTCACCATAAGGCACGCGAGGTCATTCTTATGCTCTTCGGCTTTGGCCTTCAGATCATCGATATCGATATAGCCCTTGTCGGTGGTTTTTGTGACGACAACTTTCATGCCGGCCATCGCGGCACTGGCGGGGTTGGTACCATGCGCCGACGAAGGAATCAGCGCGACATTGCGGTGCGACTCGCCCTTCGCCTTAAAATATTCGCGGATGACCATCAGCCCCGCGTATTCGCCCTGCGAACCGGCATTGGGTTGCAGACTGATACCGGGAAAGCCGGTGACCTGGCTCAGGTAATCCGACAGCTCGTCGAAAATCTGCGTATAGCCCGTCGCCTGTTCGCGCGGTATAAAAGGATGCAGCACGCTGAAACCCGGGAAAGTCACGGGCATCATCTCGGCCGTTGCGTTGAGTTTCATTGTACACGAACCCAGAGCAATCATCGAATGGCAGAGCGAAAGATCTTTCGCTTCGAGTGATTTGATATAACGCAGCATCTCGTGTTCGGTGTGGTAAGAGTTAAAGACCGGATGCGTCATGAAGGCGCTTTTGCGCACCAGATGTTGCGGCCACTGAGGTGTCACCTGCGCTGCGGCTTTAACCGCAGCTTTACCGGTCAGCGTCTGCGCTAAAAGCTGGATATCCGCGAGCGTATGCGTCTCATCGACCGAAACACGAATATGCTTCGCGTCGACCTTCTGTACATTTATCTCTGCTTTGAGGCAGGCTTGGGTCGCCGCTGCGGCGTCGGCGACTTCAACCGTGAGTGTATCAAAATAATGTTCATTCGTTACTTTGAGGCCGCCCGCTTTGAGCGCCTCTGCCAATGCCTGCGCCAGACCATGCACGCGGCCTGCAATACCCTTGAGGCCCTGCGGTCCGTGATAAACACCAAACATGCTCGCCATGATCGAAAGCAAAACCTGCGCCGTGCAGATATTCGACGTCGCCTTCTCGCGCTTGATGTGTTGCTCGCGTGTCTGCAGCGCCATGCGCAAGGCGGAGTTACCCTGGCTATCGACAGAGACACCGATGAGGCGGCCCGGCATCTGGCGTTTGAATTCGTCTTTCGTAGCAAAATAGCCGGCATGCGGCC
>JAFLED010000195.1 GCA_017302045.1 Spirochaetota bacterium | reverse complement strand
ATTGGTGAAGGTCGAAGTGCCCGTGGCGTTCTGCCCGGAATAACCATAGGTAGCCGTACCCACCTGGTAGCCGGCGGCATAGACATTACCGCTGACATCGGTCGCCACCGCATTCGCCTGCGCCGCACTGCCACAGCTCGAGACGGTGCGCGCCCAAACGGTAGTACCCGCGGAATTATATTTCACCACGGTGAGATTATTACCGGCACAGTTTCCGGTCGCGGTTGTGCCCGTGTAGGTAAATGTCGACGAGTTGTTCTGAAAACCCGCGGCATAGATATTGCCGTTCGTATCGGTTGTCACCGCCCTGAATACCGAGCTGCCCGCGGAGGCCGATACCGTGCGCGCCCATTGCACGGTGCCGCTGGCATCGTATTTTACCAGCACCGAGTTATTACCGGCAAAAGGCCCGTTGGTGCTCTGCGCGCCATATGTATAAGTGCCTGTGCCGAACTGCGAACCGGCGGCATAGATATTTCCACCGGTATCGACGGCGACACCATTCCATGACGAATCGGTGGGCCCTGCTGTCGCGGTGCGCGCCCAACTCGCCGCTGCCGGCACGACAACCGCCGGAGTGCTGGTTGTGCCCGAACTACCCGAATTACCGGAGGTTTTCGCGGGATCGTTTGCCGCATTCGCCGCCGTTTGAATGCGCGAGAGCTCCTGTGTCATCGAACCACAAGACAGGGCGAATAGAAGGCCGCAATAAAAGGGGGGACGCATCCGCCGGAGCATATGACTTCAGACGCTGAAAAAGCTGTCTTGTCAACGCTACTTATTTAAATTTCGGAAAAAAAGAAATATGGGATCAACCACCGACATTGAGGTGATTGATCTTCGCGCGGCCTTCAAAGATCACACCCTCGTCGACGAGAAGATTCGCCGCAACGATGTCTCCCATCACGCGCGCATTCTTTAACAGGTGCACGAAATCGAGCGCATAGATGTTACCGTCGACGCGGCCCGAGACAATCACGCTATCGGCTTCGACATTGGTTTTGACATGGCCTGTCGGCCCGATGATAACCTGGCTCGTCGAGCGCACGGTGCCCGACACGGTACCGTCGACGCGCAGCGCACCGGTGAGATGAAAGTCGCCGTGAAAGCTATCGCCCTGCCCGACATAACTTGAAATTATCGCGACCGCATCTACCTGTTTTTTCATGTTATGCCCCCGCCAGCGGCAGGTAAGGAATCGGATTCACCGCTTCGACGCCGATATGCACTTCGTAGTGCAGTATGCTTTCAAAGTTGTCATCCGCATGGCCGACATGCCCGATCTGCTCGCCCTTGTTCACTTTTTCTTCTTGTGAGACAGTCACCATCTCGATGCCCTTATAGACAGTCTCATACCCGTAATTATGGCGGATGCGCACCGTGTAAGTCAGGTTCGCTTCTTTATTGATGCTGACCACGATGCCTGGTGCGGTGGCCTGCACCACGGCGCCATGTGGTACCGCGATGTCGACACCGGGATTATACGCGACATTCAGCCGGTGCGCCATACGCACGAGACCGAAAGGGTTAATAATATACCCCTGTGAAGGCCAGATTGTCGGCGTGTTTTTCAATACCCGCTCGCGTTTCTTCAGATATTCGCCGACCTGCCCCAAAGAGCCGCGCGAAATTTCCATATCGTGCAGCATACGATTCATCAGAAAAATTTCGAGCGGAATTTTTTCGGGGTCTTTGTTCTGGCTCGTCTTCTGCTGCAGTTCGGCGAGCTGTGCGGCAAAATTGTCTTCGGCGCTCTTGCCTGTGGGTTTATCGCCGGCACCTTTCGACAGCGCCTGCAGCGACGACAGGTTCTGGCGAATGTCTTCGTATGACTTGCTGAGATCGATGATTTCTTGCCTTACCTTTGCAAACTGCACCTCGGCGTCTTTGTGTGAAACGCGCAGCTTATCGACCTCTTGTATCGTGCTGTTGTGGCGAATCACCAGAAACGCGCTGACGAGCAGCACTAATCCCAGGACCGAGGTAATAATAATCAGCGTCAGATTACTGACGTGGTAATTGCGGATTTTCAGCTCATTGTGCGGAATGAACATGAGCGTCAGCCGTTCGTTGCGTTTTTTCTTGATCCACGCGAGAATCTTCTGTTGGCTCTTTGCCATACGGCCGATAGCCGGGCCCGCCATTTTTACAGTTTCTTTGCCGCGGTTAGCCCAGGTCGAAAGAAAAGGCCTGCGGCTCGCCTCGGTTCCCTGGGGCGCGGCCGGCTCTGCGCTTTGTCGGGATTTATTTCTCGGGGAACGGTCGGGAGCTGCCTTCTTCATGGAGACCCCGCCAGAACCGCTCCGTGTTTTCCGCCGTCAAATACGATATTTTTTACCGATTCATGAGAAAAAAAACCGGGATTCTGGTATTTCTAATACAGAGGTATCATGAAACACAATATACGCGCTTTCTTTTTATGTCTGTTCACCGCCTGCTCGGCTGCGGGTCGCGATGCCGAAGTCGTGGCCGCCGAAGAACGCGAACGGCAAAAACCGTTACTGATACCGCCCGGGGCAAAATACTTCGGTGAACTCGCGATCACGGTTTCTAATTTCAGCGACGGCCTCGAATATGCCTCAGGTGGCAGTTTTATGCCATTAAACACGCACCTCATACGACTGACAAAATCGGCGGTAATCCGCGTGAAGCCGCAGGCAAAGAGCGAGTTGGAAACCACCGAAACCTACGAAATTAGCGATAGCTTTAGACCGCCCGTCGTCGCACCGCAACCCGGCAGTTACACTAGCCCGGTTCGCATGACGGCCGCCGCAACCTTTGCCAATAGCCGCATCGAAGTCGAAACCGGGAATTCCTTCGTGCCCTATGATGCCGAGCAGGGAATTCTGATTGCGGCGAGCAGATCGCTGCGCCTGCGCGAATGCGTAGCTACACGTTGCTCTGAACCGTATGTGTATATGTACGAAATCAAGCCTGCGGATGAAAATCTCCCGCCCGGTTTGCCGCGCGAGCTGACGGCGGCCGAGATTCAGCGCTTCACCGAACTTGCGCGCAACGAATATAACCAGAATCTTGCTACAGGACTTGCCGCGCAGATGGATGCCGCGAAGCTACTGGTCATTCGCGACAGCAGTATCATGCCTTCAGCGGCGATGCGGCAGCGTTTTCTCGCGCAAAACAATACCACGGCTGCGGCCGAGGCGTGCACGACGGTGGCGCGTTATCTCTACACCTGGGCGCGGCGTATCGCTCTCGATAACCGGCAGTTGCCCGCGTTTCCGGATTTTCCGCATTATTACATTACGCATATCGTGCGCGGCGACATCACCGTGGACGGCGCTGGACAGAATTATGTCTGGGTGGCGAATGGCGTCGCGCCGGTGACGCGGTACCTGCCCGCGGATGCCCTCGACCCCTATGAGTTTCAACGCGGGACATCCTACCCGACGGATTATAGCCTCATCGACAAACTCGCCGTCACAGCGCCTGCGGTGTCTCTCTTACGGGACGGCCCTTCGGGCGCGTCTCACACGCATACCTTCTTCGTGGTGAAAACGCCGGCCGGTTATGCCATGGTCGATACGTATTTCAACGCCTTCAACGGCGTCGATGTCAGGGCATCGGCGGGCAAAGCCTGGCCTTACGCTTTTCGCTTCGGCCCTGCGGGTTCGCGCTATCTGCATTTTGTTTATGGCTATTGAGGGCAATTAGGCTTGTAGCCGTGTTTCGGGGGCCAAGCCTGCCTTGATGTCACGCTGGCGTACCAAATTTACCCCCCCGTTCTTTACGGTTCTGATCTTTGTTTACGCATCCGACCTGCTTTCAAAGCTCTGGATCTTAAAGAAGTTTAAGGCGCAGGGCCAAAGCGAGGCGATACTCGGTAATTTTCTCTTCTTTACTTTAACGCGCAACGAAGGCGGCGTTTTCGGTATGATGCAGGGCCATGCCTGGATTTTTCAGATTCTCACCGGCTTTGCGATTCTGTTTCTTCTTTACTATTATTACCGCAGCCCGGAGGGTTCACTGATCTTTACGCTCGCGATTGCCGCGATTCTCGGCGGGGCGCTGGGCAATTTCACCGACCGCTTCTATGGCTCGACGCCCGGTGTGGTCGACTTTATCGACGTGCGTTTCGGCCAGTTCCGCTGGTTTATCTTTAACATCGCCGACGCCTTTATCTGCGTGGGAGCGTTTCTGCTCGCGATAGCGTTCTATAAATTCGAAAAAGCCGAAAAGGCCGCACTTGCGGCAGCCGAGACAGAAAAAGCCGGCTCCGGTAAGGTCTAAAATGCCAGCAACGCTCATCGTCGGTACACAGTGGGGCGACGAAGGCAAAGCTAAAGTCATCGATTATCTCGCAAAAGAAACCGAGATCGTCGTACGCTACCAGGGCGGAGCCAACGCGGGGCACACGGTTAAGGTTGGCGAAGACAAGTATATTTTCCGCCTGATACCCAGCGGCATTCTCTACCCGCGCACGATCTGCGTTCTCGGCGGCGGTATGGTCATCGACCCCGATGCCATGTTTCAGGAAATCGGCGAACTCGAAGCGAAGGGAGTCAACCCCGCGGGCCGGCTCAGAATCGCCGACAACGCGCATCTGTTGATGCCATACCATAAAGAAATCGACGTGCGCAGCGAAGAGGCGTCGGGCGCGCATAAAATCGGCACTACCAAGCGCGGCATCGGCGCGTGTTATTCCGATAAAGTGAACCGCCAGGGTATACGTATCGGTATGCTCTACAGCGACGATTTCTTTGAGAATATTCTGCCACGCCTCGTGGAAAATAAAAACAAACTACTCACGCGCATGTACGACGCGCCGCCGACAGATCTGAAGCAGATGAAAGAAAAACTGCTCGAGCTGCGCGAGAAACTGCGCGACATGATCGTCAACTGCCCCTACTACCTCAATATGGAGCTCGCCTCGGGCAAACGCGTGTTGCTTGAAGGCGCGCAAGGCACGATGCTCGACCTCGACTTTGGTACGTATCCCTATGTAACAAGTTCAAACCCCACAACCGGCGGCGCGCTTTCGGGCAGCGGTATTTCATTCCGGTATTTGAAGAATGTTATCGGAATCGTGAAGGCGTATTCGACACGTGTCGGCGAAGGCCCTTACCCGACAGAAATTTTCGGCGAAGAAGGCGACAACCTGCGCAAGGCCGGCAACGAATTCGGCAGTGTCACGGGCCGCCCGCGCCGCTGCGGCTGGTTCGACGTCGAAGTCGTGCGGCATGCGGCGCGTATCAACGGGTTATCCGCGCTGGCGCTTACGAAAATCGACGTGCTCGACAACCTCAAAACCATTAAGGTCGCAACGGGTTATGAGCTGAACGGTAAACGCATCGATTATTTTCCTTCGTGCAGCGTGGGTGACGTGAAGGTCATCTACGAAGAGTTTCCCGGCTGGATGGAACCGACGAGTCATATCACAAAACTGAAAAACCTGCCGAAGAACGCGCGTAAGTACATCGACACGCTGGCAAAATACTGCGGCGTCCCCATTGCCTGGGTGTCTGTCGGCCCCGCGCGCGAGAATACGATTGCAATAAAATAGAGAGCTAGGCGCATGACCGTTAGGGAGCTGTTTACATACCGCATCCTGACGATTTCAAATGTGCTTTCGCTCTCGCGCATTCTGGGTATTCCCGCACTGTGGTATATTCTCGCGCACCCGCACAATATCGAAAGTATACGTCTTTATACCGCGCTGACGCTCGCCTTCATGACGGCGACCGACTACTTCGACGGTTATCTCGCGCGCAAGCTCGGCCAAGAAACGCCGCTGGGGCAGTACCTCGACCCGATCGCCGATAAGATTGTCATTGTCGCGGGCCTGTTTTTACTCGTCATCTACCGCGATTACCCACTCTGGGTCACTGTCATCGTCGCTTTGCGGGAAATCATCGGTACCGTGGGCGGTGGCTTTTTGCTCATCAAACGGAATGTGCTGGGTAAGCCTAACTATTGGGGCAAAATCGGCGTCGGGATGATCTCGTTATCGGGCCTGTTTTATCTCTTTAACTGGCCCTACCGCGAATACACGATACCGCCGCTTTTATTCGTCTTTGCGGGCGGTATTTTCGCTTATACAAAGACCTATGGGCGCACGATACTAAAAGGGTAGCGCCTTTACAAGCCGCCAAAGCGATGCCAGTCATTACCCCAAGGTTTCTCTTTCTGGCGTCGATGCCACTGCAGATCGGCGCACTCGCGGGGCATCTTATTCTCACCTTTGCGTACCCCAAGCAGATATTTCTGCGCGAGGCGCTGCCGCTCATCTACCTTGGGGCGACATACCTGCAGTGGCTCGCGGTTGCGGTGTTTATCTCGCTGAGAACGAAAGTCTGCCGTGTACCCTTTCTCATGCATGTGCCGCATCTCTTGAGCTTTTTACCGTTGTTGCGGCATGTTATGCTCGCAGCCGAACGTACCCCTGCCGACACGGGCAGCCTCACGCTGGCCTGGATACACGCCGTCGTGACGCACAGCTTCTCGCTCGTTGCGGTGTGGCTCTGGCAGGTGCGGCGGCAATACGACGCACACGGTGCGGATCTCTTACGCAAAGAAATCATTCCCCTGTCGCTCTATGTACTCGCAGCTCTGACAACGATCTTGCTCTATGCGGGTCTCGATTTCAGTTTCGCGGCGAGTAGTTCGCCGCTGGCGGTCGGTATTATTCAGCTGCTGCTCAATACCGCCGTAACGGTGGTTCTGCTTTACCGCGAACACGGCGCGCTGAAACCCCTTGCGGTCGTTGCCGCGTTATTTTTCTCGCTGGTCAACGGTCTCTTACTCTTCGACCGCGTTTCGGGCGATTTCAACCGCAATATGCCGCTCGGCGTCGAAGTATCGCTTGCCGCGACAAGCTTTACGCAAATTTTTTCGCTGTTTGTTTTTCTGATCTTCAGCCGGCGCGAGACCGCTTAGCGTTGCGGAAATACAGAATTCCTGAGATTGCCCCGAGCAACGCAGAGATAACCCCCAGAAGAAACCAGCGATCGGCGTCGCGGTCGCGTACGAGGTGCGAAACCGGGTTAAGCCACGCCGCCGCACCGTCGGCAAACATCGAAAAAGGCCGCTCGCGCACTTTCCGCAAACGCTCGACATAGATTCGGTTCTCGGCCAGCAGGTAAGCATGGTAGCC
>JAFLED010000194.1 GCA_017302045.1 Spirochaetota bacterium | reverse complement strand
AGACTGAAATAGACCTCACCGGGAATCACATTGGCGCCGCCGGGCCGCACCTGCGCCATGCCGATCGTGGCGACAAGATGCGGTACAGATTGAGCATACTTCTCGACGAAAACACCGAGTTCTGAAAGTGCCGCGAAGGCGTCGCGGCGGCCCGGCATCGGCGTTGTACCGGCATGGCTTGCAAGGCCCTTGAAGTAGAGTTTAATACGAGATTGCCCGACAAGACCCGTAACGGCACCGAGGGGTAAATTTTCCGTTTCGAGCACGGGGCCCTGTTCGATATGCACTTCGGCAAAACCTTTCACATCGGCGAAATTGTATGCGGCACTTTTGTAATCCGCCGGGTTGAGGCCAAAGTTCTTGATGGCGTCTGCCATCGTGATGCCTTTTTCATCGACGCGGCTCAGAAATTCTTCTTTAAAAAGGCCGCTCACAGCGAGCGAACCCAGGTACGGCATCTTGTAACGCACGCCTTCTTCGTCGCTGAAGCCGATGGTGTCAAAGTGGAAATCCAACTGGTTTTGGCCGATCGCTTCGGCGGCTGCAATGCCGATCAGTACGCCGAGCATACCGTCGTATTTGCCCGCGTCGGGCACGGTGTCGAGATGGCTGCCGGTCAAAAACATCTTCTGGGTTTTGCCGGGCAGGCGGCCAATCACGTTACCGAGCGCATCGACGCGCACTGCCATGCCCGCCGCTTGCATCCACCCGCGCACGAGACCATGCGCCTTTTGCATCGGCTCGGACATAAAGGTGCGCTTCAAAATGCCGGGTATTTCAGTGCATTGCGCCAGCTCATCGGCGCGCTTTATTGCTGTCGCTGCAAGTGCGGAATAGTTTGTCATAAGTTTTGCCTGCGATAAGGGTCGGGGCCGCGGCGGGCGTAAATAGAAAAACGGCGGCGGATGCGCCACTGTGAACTTACTCGCCGCCGCGTGGTCGGGTTGGGTTTAGACACATGCTTCCCGAAGGCGTGGGTGTGCTCGCCGGCCTCGATACCGAAGAGAGAAAAGAACTCGGAAAATATTTCGAATACCCCGAATACAAACCCGGTGATGAGGTTGTGCATTTTGGCAACACTGCCGACGATATGTACTTCGTCGTCTCAGGCACGCTGCGTATGTTCCGACACGAACTTGAGCTCGGTGTGCTAAAGCCTGGCGATCATTTCGGTGAATTGGGGCTCATTGCACACCGGCCGCGCGCCGCGACGATCAGGGCCGAAACACCGCTTAGCCTCGCACGCCTTAACCGCAAGCGCTTTGAAGAACTGCAGGCTGCAAAGCCCCAGCTGGCAGTAAAACTGATGTCGGGTCTCATTGCCACGCTTGGCCGCCAGCTAGTAGAACGCACCGAGAGCCTCGATCTTGTCTTGCGGCAACGTTCTCTGCCCCGGCAGGCGACCGTAAAAGTGAAGCGCGAAGACGGCTCTGTCAGCGAGGTTAAAACCGGCTCCTTCGTGCAGGAAATTCTGCCGCCGTCCATCGCAGGCGCCACCGTCGTCGCGGCACTGGTGAACCGGCGTGTGAGTTCACTCGATACACAGATCTTTTCCGACGTTGATCTCGAACCCTTGACCAGCAACCATTGGGAAGGCGAACGTGTACTGCGGCATTCGCTCGCTTTACTGCTCATGGAAGCCGCCGAAGAGATCTCTCCACCGCTGTCGCTGCGCCTCGGTTTTGGCGTCGGCGCCGCGCAATGGCTTGAGCTGCCGCATGGGCATGCGCTGACGCCGCGCGAAATCGCCGATAAACTCACACGGCGCATGCGCGAGCTGATTCAGCACCACGCGGACTTTCGCGAAGAGTGGTGGGGTATCGACGAAGCGCTGAATTATTTTGAAAAACGCGGCCAGGTCGATGCCGTGCAACTGTTGCAGACGGCGCGTGCCCTCAATGTGCCGCTCGTTACCTGCGGCCGCCTGTTCTCGATCTATAACGGCCCGCTCTTACCGCATGCGGGGCTCGTGGGGGATTTCCTCATTATACCCAATGGTTCGAGTCTCATTCTGCTTTCGGGAACCGAGAGCACCGTGACTGCGGGTTTTTCATCTTTTGCGCGCCTTTCTGAAGAGAGCCGCCATTGGCTGAAATCCTTTGAGTTGAACAGCCTCGGTGCTCTCAACCGCGCCTGCGTCGACGGCCGTGTCAGCGAAGTCATCCGCGTTGCCGAAGGTTACCACGAGAAACGGCTCGCGCAACTTGCCGACCAGATCGTGGCGCGGCCTGACATCAAAATTGTCTGCGTCTCGGGACCCTCGTCGTCGGGAAAAACCACTTTCATCCGCCGGCTTTCGATTCAGCTGAGAATCAACGGGCTGATTCCCGAAGGCATTTCGATCGACGACTATTACCATAACCGCGATGACGTGCCGCTCAACGAGTGCGGTGAAAAAGATTTTGAAACGATCCATGCGCTGAACCTGAAGCTTTTGGCCGAGCACCTGAAGGCACTGGTTTCGGGCCAGGCCCAGAAAACCGCGCGTTATGATTTTCGCACCGGTATCTGCGACCATACAGGTGGGGCAGAAATCACGCTCGGGCCGCAGAAACTGCTCGTGCTCGAAGGCATCCATGGCCTCAACCCCGAACTCCTGAGCGATGTCGTGCCTCCTAACCAGGTGTTCCGCATCTTCATTCAGCCGTTGCTGACGCTGCCGATCGATAAGGTGAGCCATGTCAACCCGTCGGACTTACGCCTGCTGCGCCGCATTGTGCGCGACCGGCGTCAGCGCGGTTTTGCGACAGAAGACAACATTCGCCGCTGGGGTGATGTGCGCGCGGGTGAGCATGCCTATATCTTTCCGCATGTCGACCGCGCCGACGCGGTCTTCGATACCTCGCTTATCTATGAAATGTCGGTGCTCAAGGTCTATGCCGACCGTTACCTGCTCGAAGTGCCGCCGCACAGCGCGTCGTATGCGACCGCGTTTCGGTTGCGGCAGTTACTCGAAATGTTTGTGGCGGTTTCACCCGACGACGTACCCTCGACGTCGATTCTGCGCGAATTCATCGGCGCCGGCAGTTTTGAGCATTAACGCAAGATCGGCCTGCCGGCCGGGCCGGTGGATTTACCCTCGCGGTGAACACAGACGCCGCGCAGCCATGTCTCTTTCACAAAGCCGGTGAGCTCCATGCCGATATAGGGCGAAACATCGTGGCGGTGCGCGATCTGGTTGCGCTCGACGTGAAATTTCTTGTCGGCATCGAAGACGACAAAGTCGGCATCTTTGCCCACAGCGATGCTGCCTTTGTTTTTGAGGCCGACGAATTTTGCGGGCGCCGTAGAGAGATAATGGCTGATTTGAGAGAGCGAAAGCCCGCGTGCCCGTGCCCCCGTGTGAAAGACAGAAAGACTGAATTGCAGCCCCGCAATGCCGCCCCAGGCTTTCATAAAGTCGCCCGATTCGGCGGCCTTGAGCTCGGGCGTGCAGGGTGAATGGTCTGAAACGGCGAAGTCGATGGTACCGTCTTTGAGGCCCGCCCACAACTTCTCGCGGTTCTCGCGTTCGCGTATCGGCGGCGCGCATTTAAATTCGGTCGCGCCATCGGGAATTTCTTCGGCGCAGTACGTCAGGTAGTGGTGGCAGGTTTCGACGCTGAGGTTGATCCCCCGGCGGCGGGTTTCGCTGAGAAGATCGAGGCGGTCTGTCGACGACAGGTGAACGATGTGCAGGTGTGCGTTGGTTTCACCTGCGAGACGCGCCATGAGTTCGATCGCGTTATTTTCCCAACGGCGCGGGCGCGAGGCGAGGTAGGTACTGTATAGCCGATGGTCACCCTTCGACGAGCTCAGGGTGACGTCGCCCTGAGCCTGTCGAAGTGCGTCGTCGTCGAGCTCCGCATGCATCAAATATGGAACTCCCGCTTTTTTCAGAATCGGGATCGCCGCGCGCAGTTCGGCTTCGCCGCAGTGCGGAAACTCGTGGATGCCAGAATGGATGAGAAAACTCTTGAAACCGAGCACGCCGGCATCGATCATCGGTTCGAGATCGCCGAGGTTGCCGGGAATCACACCGCCATAAAAGCCGCAGTCGACATGCAACAGCCCCGCGCACGATTTGATTTTAGCCTCCAACGCAGCGCGCGTTGTCGTGACGGGGTCACAGTTCAGCGGCATGTCGACGAGCGTCGTGATGCCGCCCTTGGCCGCGGCTGCTGTCGCCGTCTGAAATCCCTCCCACTCGGTGCGGCCGGGTTGGTTGATGTGCACGTGTGTGTCGACGACGCCAGGCATAAGCGCGAGGTCACCGTAGTCGTTAACGGGGATGTCGGCCGAGATACTTGTGCCGTCATGAGCCTGCCCTGAGCCTGTCGAAGGGTAAGGAAGTATCTCTTTAATAACCTCGCCGTCGATCAGGATTGCCGCCGGTTTGATTTCGTTGCCGATGACGGCGCGGCGGCTCTTCAGAAGGCGGTGCATTTCAGGGGAGTTTTAATTGAGGTAGGGCCGCAAGCAATCTCTTTTCATGGGAAAAAGGATTTAGAATCGTAACGCCTTCGAGGGTTTGCCCGTCATTCATGTCTTCGGTCAGGAGATACTTGCATCTGCCCTCAACGGCGGCGCTGACGATCAGCGCATCAAAATAATTGATACGGTGATTTTCGTAGATATGGAGTGCGCGATCGAGTAACTCGAAAGACGGATATACTTTACAAATAGGATAGAGAGTTGATCGGCAAAAAACTTCCAGTTCAGCCGTAGAAAATGAGCTTTTGAATTTACGCAGAGCTAAACGGCAAAATTCCTGAATCACCTGGAAACTAATAACCGCGACTGGTGATAACAATGCTGCCGCGATGATTGCATCGGCAATTTTTTCTTTCTTCGGATCCTCATCGAACGAATAAACGATAACATTCGTATCTAGAAAGAAGTTACCGCTCATTCATCTCATCTCGGGTAAATTTACGCCCTGATTTAATATGGCTGAACTTCTTTTTGATTTCGTAGTAATCCGTCGTTTGATTCTGTCCGGCATAGACTTTCAACCAATCCACAAAGACATCGTTGAGGGAACGATTTTCCGTTTTAGCGCGCAGACGTGCCTTACGTATGAGCGGCTCTTCGGCCTTAAAGGTCACGTTTGTCATAGCATCAAAATACCGCACGATTTTCGTGCTGTCAATTAAATCTGTTTAGAAATGGCCCCGCGTACAGCGTGGGCGATTTTCCAGATCTGGCCTTGCAGTTCGGCGCGTTGTTGATGACTTGTCATCCAGGGAATACCTGTTTAAGGTCGTTCTAAAAGTCGATGAATTGAGTATAGAAAAGGAACATGTCTAAGAAAATTAAATATCCACCCGGTTACGACCCCTTTTGGGGCGATGGCGAGCCTTATTCTCAGGTCGACCTTACGCGCCAGGTGCGCATCATCGGCCCTGATATATCCCGGGAGTTTTATTACATTACCGCCGATATCAACCCCGGAACATACGACCTGCTTGCGGCCAACGCAAAAAAACTGCCGCAACCGGTTGTTACGGATTTTCTGAAAAACTCGGACTTCGTGAGCTTAGAAAAAGGGTATGAATGGGTGCTATATGCTCGCGAAATTCTGGGCGATGAAGATACGGAAAAAATGTTGCGCGAGGCGGCAAACAAGGTTATCACCTTGCATAAGATAGTCTTGCCTTTGATCAAATAAATTTAGAAACCCGCACCTGAAACAAACGGGAGTGCAAGGGCGTCCATCGGTTACAGGCGAGGCCCTTCGGCGCGGTGGCTCTTCAGAAGTTGCATGCGGAAAAAACTCAGGATGCTGCGGCAGGCTGTAAACCGGGTTTTCGAGCCCTTAGTCCTCGGCAACCTCGCCGCTTGCCGAGTTCATAATCAATGGATTGCGGGCCTGTACGGTTCCTGAAGCGAAGTCCCCCGCGACGATCAGGTTATCGCCGATCTTTAGGATCTGCCTTGGGGCAATGGTCAGGCCAGGCAGTGTTAAGGTAAATCCGGTGACGCCGCCTGTGTTTGTATCTACCGCCGCTATATTGGGCCGACCCTGTCCGCCTACGAGCAGAAAGTTTCCGGCGATATAAACAATGGAATCCGTTACGTAAACAGCGCTTACCGTATCCGAAGGGTCGGGATTCCATGGAAGCACCGCGCCCGTTGTCGTGTTAATAGCGCCGGTATAACTCCGCGCGCTCCCCTGCACCAAGTTGAAAGTTCCTCCGAGATACATGACTGAGCCGAAGAGTGCCATCGAACTTACGGTATTATTGAGTACTACGTTTAGCGAAGAAGGGGTATTGCTGGAAGAAACCAAGTCTGCGAAATAAGTGCGCGATGTAACGCCGATGGCCGTGAAATTACCCGCGGCAAATATTCTCGGGCCGGATAATATCATATCGGTTACCGTCGTATCCGGGTCCGGAGTCCAAGCTGTGGCGACGGCGGTAACCGCATCTGTCTCCGCAAGGCTTAAACGCGGGGCGGCTCCGACTGTATTAAAAGAACCACCGATAAAAACAGAGTTCCCGGAAATCGAAAGTTTGCTGACCGGGCCGTCAATCATGGGATCCCAATTCAGTAGCGCACCAGATTTCAGGTTCACCGCAGCCGCATAAGGACGCGAAGTTCCGTTGACCTGTGTAAAATTACCTCCCAGATACATCTTGTCGCCGCTGATGCTTAAAGTCTGCACATTACCGCCACCAACGCTGGGGCTCCAGTCGGTCAGTGCGCCACTCTTTAAGTCGATCGCGGCAAGGCCGGCGCGCGGCTGGGCGTTCAAGAGCGCAAACTGGCCACCCAGGAAAATCTGCGATCCCGTCATCGCAATGGCGTTCACACTACCGTCAAAATTGGGAATCCAGGCCGTGGTTGACCCGTTGGTGATATCTATTGCCGCGGCGTTGTTGCGGTTTTGGCCACCCACTGCGGTGAACGTACCGCCGGCATAAACCACCGATCCCGAAACCGCAACCGCGGAAACCGAGCCCGTGACATTGGGATTCCACGAGTTTGCTGTGCCGTTTGAGGTGGCGACGGCTCCCAGATTATTCCGCGATTGCCCGCCTAGTGCCGTGAAAGAACCGCCGGCATAGACAGTCGAGGCATCGATAGCGATGGCGTAGACAGAACCTGAAACATTAGCGTTAAAACCGGCAATAGCGTTGTTT
>JAFLED010000193.1 GCA_017302045.1 Spirochaetota bacterium | reverse complement strand
GGCGACCCGCCGAAAGAGGCTGCGGGCGAATGGAAGCCACACCCCGATGGCTTTCTCTACGCGGCCGAGCTCGTCGCCTTTATCAAAAAACATTTTCCCGCAATGGGCATCGGTGTCGCCGGTTTTCCCGAGGGGCACCACGCTACACCCAACCGCCTCAAAGAAATCGATCACCTCAAAGCTAAAGTCGATTCGGGCGCCGATTATATCTGTACGCAAATGTTCTTCGACAACCACGACTTCTATGACTACCAGGAGCGTTGCGCGCTGGCGGGCATTCATGTGCCGATCGTCGCGGGCATCATGCCGATCACCTCGCGCAAGGGAATGCAGCGCATGGCCGAAATGACTCTGGGCTCGCGTTTCCCGGGAAAATTGCTGCGCGCGCTGGCGCGCGCTGAAGACGACGAATACGCCGAAAACGTGGGCATCCACTGGGCGACAGAACAGGTGCGCGACCTCATCGACCACGGCGTCGCGGGAGTTCACTTCTATACGCTCAATAAATCGAAGGCGACGCTGAAAATTTACCAGTCGCTCGGCATCAGAAAGTCGGCAGCGGTGCGCCGCTAAGAATTTCGGCGGCGATTTCAAAAGAACGCAGACGAGCCTTGTGCTCGAAAATATGCGCGGTAATCATGAGTTCATCCGCCTGCGTGCGCGCGACAAAATCGAGTACGCCCTGCTGAACGCGTTCGGGTGAACCCACCGCAGCACACGAGAGCACCTGGTCGAGCATGGTCTTTGCCAATGGATCGAGCGTTTCTTTGTAGCCTGGCTTAGGCGGGGGCAGTTTACCCGGGCGCCCGGTGCGCAGGTTCACGAAAGCCTGCTGTCCCGAAGTTGCGAGCAATTCCGCTTCGGCGTCGCTGTCGGCGGCGACAATATTAAACCCCAGCATGACATACGGTTTATCGAGATAAACCGACGGGCGAAAATAACGGCGGTACGTATCGATCGCTTCGTCCATTTGCTGCGGCGCGAAGTGCGAAGCAAACGCATACGGCAGACCAAAAGCCGCCGCCATCTGCGCGCCGAAAAGACTCGAACCTAAAATCCAGACCGGCACCCTGAGTCCCTTGCCCGGCACCGCCTGTACCCGCGCCTGGGGCGTCTCTGAAAAATAGTCGAGCAATTCCATGACATCCTGCGGAAACGTATCGGCTGCCGCGACATTGCGGCGCAATGCCTGAGCCGTGAGTTGATCAGACCCGGGCGCGCGGCCGAGCCCCAGATCGATGCGGCCCGGGTAAAGACATTCGAGCGTGCCAAACTGTTCGGCGACGACAAGCGGCGAGTGATTGGGCAGCATGATGCCGCCCGCACCCACGCGGATAGACTTCGTACCCGCAGCAACATGCGAAATCAACACGGCTGTCGCCGCACTCGCGATGCCCGGCATGCCGTGGTGCTCCGCGAGCCAGAAGCGTTTGTATCCCCATGCTTCGGCATGCCGCGCGAGGTCGAGCGTGTTTTTAAAAGAAGTCGTCGCATCGCTGCCTTCGGTGATCGGCGCAAGATCGAGAACAGAGAAAGGAATCACTGCTCTCTAATATGACAATTTTTCGCGGCGGCTGCCAGAATTCAGGCAGGTCAGCGAAACGAAGCGATCGCCGCTTCGTCAGAATCGAAGATTTCGACAATTTGAATCAGGCGCGTGAGACGAAAAACCTGCTCTACCGAGGGGGTGAGTTTCACGAGTTTTAATCCGCCGCCGGCGTCTTTGAGGCTCTTCTGAAAGAGCAGAACCATACCGATACCCGTCGAATCGATAAAGGGCACGTCTTGTAAATTTAGCACGATGCGGACTTTCTTCTCTTCAATGAGTTTCTGCACTTCGGTTTTGACGGGGCCAATGTTGTACATTTCGATTTCGCCCGAGAGAGCGAGAACTACGGCGTTGTGCTTTTCGGTGCGCGTGAATTGCATGATCGGCCGGGCATAGAGCGAAACCGACCAGAGAGTTTGTAAAGGCAATTCTGGGTGGCAGCACCCTGGAGAGAAAAAATGCTCCCGAACCTGGACTCGAACCAGGGACACAGTGATTAACAGTCACTTGCTCTACCGACTGAGCTATTCGGGAATGCTTTCTCGGGCAACCGCTCTTTGCTGCCGTCCAAGAAGGTAGATTAACCGCAAAAACCGGGATTTTTGACAGGTCGTCAAGAGTTTTCAAGACCGATTTACCGAAAGTCTTGCCCGTTTTTGCGGCCTTTGCTCATTGTCCCCACAACTATGGAACAACGGCATCAGGAATATATCGACTACTACAAGGCACGCCTAA
Source organism: Spirochaetota bacterium (assembly GCA_017302045.1). Taxonomy (GTDB): domain Bacteria; phylum Spirochaetota; class Leptospiria; order Turneriellales; family Turneriellaceae; genus Turneriella. The sequence continues at coordinate 4,846 of JAFLED010000193.1, read as the reverse complement.
AAAAATACGAGGGCAATCCTCTCTACCCAAATGCCTACGCTTCAGAAAAGGCCCTCTACGACGCCATCGCGGGCGCCGCAGACCTTGCCGATTTCAAGACGCGTCTCGAGGCGGGTAATCTTGCCAACAAGAACGCCAATGCGCTTGTCAAAGATCAGGAAACGGCGCGGCTCAAACATTACCGCGAAATCAACGAACCCATTCGCGCGCATGAACCGGAGCGCATTCTTGCGGTCATCGATTCATTTACACAGGTCATGGACATGATCGCGGCCACGAATGAAATCCGCCAGCAAGTCAGCCTCGAAGTTTCGGTCGATGGTTTTGTTGACCAGTTCTATTCTGACTTTCTCGTGCTCGAAAATCTCGAAGTCGAACGCAAGGCGGATGTCCCCTCGTTCTGGAAAGAGGAGATCGAAGAGAATATTCAGGAGATCATCGCCGACGGGCGTGAACTCTACAATGACACGACTTTGCCGCGCGCACGCGAATGGAAGAGCGACTGGAAGCTCGACCACGAGCTGGTGTGGGAAGACCGGCATCGCCGTGTCATACCCGTCAAAGACGAAACAATACGCCGCCGCATCGCCGAGCACAAGGCATACCTGGGACTTTAAACAATATGCCCGTTGATAAGTCCATGGTCGACCCTTCACTGAACCCCTTTCGGGGCATGATGAAGGAAATCGACGACAAGAAGTTAACCGGAAAAGATGTCGATGAAATGCGCGCGGCGCTCACGACGATGGAACGCCTCGCCGAAGAGATGGACGACGTGGTTTCGTACATGACGAAACTCACGACCGAAAATCTCTTTCTGAAATTCAGCAACGCCTATGGTAAGGTATTGTCGAATGCGGCGCAGTCGAGCGCGGCGACCGATGACGAAGGCATGATGCGCAATACACTGCAGCAATACGAGAACAGTCTCGCACACTTGAAAAAAAATCCCGACCATGCGCATCTTGTGGGCCCTGTGCAGAAGATTGTCGATATCGGCAAATCGGGCGTCAGCTACCCCGTGTTTCTGCGCATGTGCGAAGAGCAGCAGCTCTTCGAAGAAATGAAGAATGGCTCGCAGAAACCGCAGCTTGAATTTGACCTGCATGTTGCGCAGGTTATGGGCGACCCCATTCGCGAGGCGATGTATCAAAAGATGCTCGAAACCTATAGTGCGATGAGCGCGCGCAGCAAAACAGGCCTCGCCGATTACTTCGAATTCTCACTCGCGCGGCAAAAGATCGAATGGGAATATGCACCCGAGATCGCGCGCTGGAAGGCCATCATCGAACGCTGGGACAAAATGCACGACATGGTGCTCGACTGGATCGACGCTCACTGCTCGTTTGCACCGACCGACGCACGCTGGATAGACCCCGGCGGCGACCGCTCGAAAACCCTGCTGAATATCCGCAGAACGAAGGAGTGTAACCCGGGGCGTCTTAAGGTCCGCGAAGATATCTTCCGCGAGTACTTCGACCTGTCCTTCGACGACGTCTGGAATCACCCGACCTACCTGGCCGAACAAAAAGCCTCGCGCATCTATGCCTCCGACGAGCGCATCGAATGCATAAAGAAAGCATACCCGCACTGTAAACCGGGAGGCTCCCCGCCGGCAGACGTTATCGCGAAGAGCGAGGCGATTTTCAGCGCGGGCACCTGGCGCAGCCGCCGTCACATCGAACGTTTCGGCGACGGGGCGACGAAAGCGCCGGGGTATGATTTCAAAAGTTTCGGCGATTTCGTAAAAAAACACATGTCTACTAAAACCATTTGACCGCCTCTCTGGGCGCTTCAGGGTCACCGGCCGTGGACTTCTCGCAGGTCTATTTTAACTTCTTTTTCGTCGGTTCGTTTATCGCTGCCGCCGTCACCGCCTCGTTCGCGGTCTTTCTACTGACCCTCAAAAACAAGTCCGCCGCAACACTGCATCTCGGCATCGCGCTCGCGATCATGTCGGTGTTCAACGCGGCATACCTTGTACCCTATTCGGTTTATAGCCCCATCGCGGCATACCACCGCTGGGTGACCGTCGCGACAATTCTGCCGGTCGTCATTCATTTCACGCAGTTTCTGCTGCGCTTTCCGAAAGTCGACCACCCGCGCCTGACAACAGCCATCATGATAGCGCAGTGGGTAATCCACATTGGGATCACCAGCGTCTTCATCTATACTTCTTCAAAAACCGGCGTCGTGTTTAACACGCAGGGGCATTATTTTGATCTCGACGCCGATTCGATCAGCACTATTCAATCGGCGTTCATCGTCGGTTATATTTTTCTTTCGGTTCTTATCGGCGTCTGGCGGTTTTTCGTCAGGCGTAGCGCGCACCGCTGGGCGCTTTTGGGTCAGGCGCTCATTCTTTGCTTTGTCATGATGATACCCGCGGTCTTGAATTCGCTGAGCCGCGACGGGCGTGTGAGTCGCGAACTTTTTCAGAATGCGTACGCCATCTTTATCGTGATCGGGCTCTTCGTGATTCTCGTAGTTTTTCTGAATACCACGCCCGACCGCACGTCGTTCATGTCGAAGATCATCGGCATCAGCCTGGTTACCTTCTTACTGGTGATGCAGATACTGGCGTCGCGCACTCTGACACGCCGCGACGCCGATTTCGACACTCTGAAAAAAGAAGAAGCCGGACGCGTACTCCTGGGTGGCAGACCGCCCGACGACATGGCATGGCTGCGGGCGTATAACCCGCGCACCGGACAGGGGAAAATACATACCGGTAAACCACCCGAATCGGCGCCGGCGAACCTCTTGCTGCTCACGGCGTGGCGCGAGGGTTTCAGCACACCTGAAATCGCGGCCCGGCTCGGCGAAGGTAAGCCGCGGTCATGGTTGGCGGCGATGGCAGACCTGCGCACGCGGCAACAAGGCGACACCGTCGACGAAAAATCGCAGGCGCTTGAAGGCAAACTGCGCATCTTAAAAAACCGGCTGACCCGGCTGACCCCGATCGATTACCGCATGCGCGCTGAAAAGCTGCTCAAAGCTCAACCCGCATCTGAAAAACTTGCGGTCGATTTCTTCAGCGGTCTTATCCAGGCGTCCCGTTCCGAAGACCGGGTACTGCGGCAAGAGATCGCTGATACCTTCTTGCTGCCCCTGGCTTCGGGCGCGCGCGATTACCCCGAGGCGGGGGGACAACATTTTGTTTCATTCCGCTGGTATGATCCGTATACAACGACGGTTTATGAGGCGGGATTCCATTATCTGAAATACCGCGCGTATGTACGCGATGCGGCTCTCGATTTTTTCATTCTGACGCTCGGCGGATTAATTCTGTTGCTGACAGTTTTTCCGGTATTCTTTCATCTCGCCCTTGTGAGCCCGCTGAATAAACTCTTAGCGGGGGTCGCCAACGTCAACTCGGGCAATCTCGACGCGCAGGTGAAGATCGGCGTCGAAGACGAAATCGGCACGCTCGCGCGCTCGTTCAACAATATGACAGTGTCGATCCGCGAAGCGCGGCAAAAGTTACAGGAATACGCGGTTGGCCTGGAACAAAAAGTCAGCGAACGCACCCGCGATCTCGAACAAACGCTGGGCCAGGTGCAAGAGCTCAAGCAACAACAAGACGGAGATTATTTTCTCACCTCGCTCATGCTCAACCCTCTGGGGTCTAACAAAGCAACGTCAGACTTGTACCGCATCGAATTTCTGGTTAAACAGAAGAAACAATTCGATTTCAAACACTGGCAGGCAGAAATCGGCGGCGACATCTGCGTCGCCGACCGCATTACCCTGAAAGACGAAGATTACATCGTTATTCTGAACGCCGACGCGATGGGTAAATCGATGCAGGGTGCCGGTGGTGCTGTTGTTCTGGGCTCGGCTTTTCACGCTCTGCTCGACCGCTGCCGCGTATCACGCGCCGAGAGTAATCGTTTTCCCGAGGCCTGGATACACGAAGCCTTTGTCGAGCTGCACAAAATCTTCGCGGTGTTCGACGGCTCGATGCTGGTTTCGATTTTTCTGGGTCTCATCCACGAAAAAAGCGGTGCGCTGTTCTTTACCAACGCCGAACATCCCTGGCCGGTGGTCTTGCGGTCCGGGCATGCCGACTTTCTCAAGACGAATGTCTTCTACCGGAAACTCGGTATTATTCCCGGACAAGAAAAATATCCGTGGAAAGTATTGCGCGACGACGCTCCGTTTCATGTCGACACATTTCAGCTCAGGGCGGGGGACACCCTGCTCGTGGGCTCAGACGGGCGCGACGACCTGATGCTCGGCATCAGCAAAGACCAGCGTGTCATTAACGAAGACGAAAATATTTTCCGCAGGCTTGCCGAAGAGACCAACGGCGATCTGAAAGAACTTTTCGAAAAACTCACTAAGGCCGGCGAAATCACCGACGACCTGTCGCTGATTCGCGTCGAGGCGAACATTCCGGCAAACCGGCTCGATATCGGCGATAAGGCCACCCTGTCTGAGCTCACAGCCGCGTACAAGCGCGGCGAGCCCGCGCTCGCGCTGAAGCTCAGCGAAACCGTTCTCAGCCCGGTCGAACACGCGGCCGCCCGGTCTCGAATCTTCTTTAAGATACAAAATTTTGCCAAAGCGATTGAAGAGGCGCTGGCCGCGCTGGCGCTTGATCCTCTAAAACACGACCTGCTCTATATTTTGGTGCGCAGCTACAAGAAGCTGCGCGAATATAATGCGGCTTATGAATGGGCCGAACGATTTCGCCTGAGAAATCCGTCGCATACGGGCAATCTTGTGCACCTGGCCCACCTCGCGACAATTCTGCATTTCGACAAAGAGGCCCAGCTTTTCGCCGAAGAGGCGCTGCGGCTCAACCCGGGCATACCTGCCGCAGAGCAGATTATGCAGAAAG
>JAFLED010000192.1 GCA_017302045.1 Spirochaetota bacterium | reverse complement strand
GGCGCCGCTCAGCGGATAAATCGCGGCACGGTCTTCGCGGCAAACCGCGCCATTGGGATTATGATTCAGCGTCGATTCACGCCATTCGCTTACCGGCGTAATGTTCTGCGTGCGCACACGCTCCCAAAAGACCGCCATTTTCTCGCGGTGCTCGGCATACTCGGGGCCTTGCGTATAAGGCGCCAATTTCGAGTCGGCAGGAATATCAAATCCACCGAGATAACGCGCCATATCGTCGAAATAATAACCGCTGCGCCCGTCGATTCTGGCGCCCTCGGCGCGACCGGTCTTTTCATCGACGATTTTGCCGGTTTGGCAAGAGATCAGAAATAAAACCAGCAGCGCCCAGCCTGACCTCATTTTATCCCTGTCTCCGGTGCGCAACAATCAGGTTCGAACGCGGCGGCCGGCGCAGCGAACCATAACCGAAATGGAATGGCAGGTCGGGTGGATTTCTCTCCGCGTACAAAGCGGCAAGCTCAGGTTGCGGGGCATAGTTGCGGAAAAACGCGTCACCCAACCGAACGGGTGTTCTGTAATAGCCGTACACACTGACTTCGAAAGCGGGGGCCATATCTAAATAGCGAAACCCCGAATCGTCCTGAACGACGTAATCGGAGACACCGATAAACATATCACGCACCGGCACCATGGCCGGGTTGTGCATCACGTACGAGGCCGCCTTGAAGAGAATCATCGAGCCCTTTCTCTGCTGAAAAAACTGATACAGTGGATGCGTTTGTTCGGCGCTCTGGGCATTCAGGTATTGTTCGATGTAGGTGAGCGAACGCAGGCGTTTATCGCCTTCGACACGAAACCAGATACGCACGCCGCGCGGCTTCTGTTCGCTGGTCACTTCGTCGATGATGACCTTGCCGCCTTCGCCCAGATGAAATTTCTCCATATCGACGATGCGCCAGCCAAGCCCCGAGGCGAAGGCGAGCAGCACGGGAGCAATCCCCGGTATTTCGCGGTTGTTCACAATTTTCGCGCGCATGAACACCGAAGAAAAATAATTACGCTGCGCGATGTTGCCGATCACCGCGCGCATATCGCTGAGATTCCGGTAATATTGCGCGGTCTGGTTTTCGGGATGCGGAATATCGCCCGCCTTTTCGAGCGCGACCATGACATACTCGCTCGCATAGGGACAGATGTTATAGAGATTGATGAGGTCGGCGCCGCTCATCGGATAAATCGCCGGCCGGTCTTCGCGGCAAACAGTACCATTCGGGTTGCGAAAGAGTGTCGTCTCGCGCCATTCGCTCACCGGCGTGATGCTGTGCGCGCGGGTCTTTTCCCAAAATACCGCCATGCTGTTACGGTGCTGCGCATACTCGGGGCCCTGCGTAAACGGCGCGAGTTTTGAGTCCGACGGAATATCAAAGCCACCGAGATAGCGCGCCATGTCGTCGAAATAATAACCGCTCGGGCCATCGGTTTTCGCGCCTGCGGCGCGGCCGGTTTTTTCGTCGAGAACTTTGGTGCTTTGGCAGAAGGTGAGGAAAAGAACAAGTAAACCCCACCCCGGCCTACGGCCACCCCTCCCCACTAACGTGGAGAGGGGCCGCAGCATTCCCCCTCCCCATGTCAATGGGGAGGGGGTTAGGGGGTGGGGCAAAATACTCATATTAATTCTTCTTCAACTGCCTTAAATACGCATCGATGAATGGCCCGAAGTCGCCGTCCATGACATTCTGCACCTGCGAGGTCTCATGGCCCGTGCGCGCGTCTTTCACCATGCTATAGGGATGGAACACATAACTGCGAATCTGGTTACCCCACGAAATATCTTTACGCTCGCCCGAACGCGATTCAATCTCGGCTTCTTTTTCGGCGCGCGCCTTTGCATAGAGCTGCGCCTTAAGCATTTTCATACAGGTCAGGCGGTTCTGAATCTGGCTGCGCTGCGTCTGTGATGAGACAACAATACCTGTTGGCAGGTGCGTCATACGCACCGCCGACTCGGTCTTGTTCACGTGCTGGCCACCGGCACCCGAGGCGCGGTAGACGTCGACGCGCAAATCTTTTTCGAGAACTTCGACTTCCACTTCGTCTGAAATCTCGGGCGAGACATGCACCGCGGCGAACGAAGTATGGCGGCGCTTGTTCGAGTCAAAGGGAGAAATGCGCACTAAACGGTGAATGCCGTTTTCCGCCTTGAGATATCCGAACGCGTTGGGCCCACGAATATAGAGCGTGGCATTCTTAATACCAGCCTCTTCGCCCTCCTGGTAGTCGACCATTTCGACCTCGAAACCCTGCTTCTCGGCATAACGCGTATATGCACGCAGCAGCATGTCAGCCCAGTCCTGCGACTCGGTGCCGCCGGCCCCGGGGTGTATATTCACGAACGCGTTGTTCATGTCGTCGGGGCCGTTGAGTAAGCTCTCGAGGTCCAGTTTGTCGAATTCGACGCGCGCGGCGTTGAGGCGTTTTTCGATTTCGCCGGTTAAATTCTCGGCGTTTTCCATCTCGGCAATCTCAGCGTATTCGAGCGCGTCCGCCATTTCGGCGGTGAGCGCCTTCCAGGCGCTGATCTTTTTGTCTAAGAAAGAAATCCGCGTTTGCAGATCGCGCACCTGATTCACCTTGCTGTCGTCGGCGAACAGGCGTGGGTCTTCCATCTTTTGGCGCAGGTCGCTCAGCTCTGACTCGACCTCTTCGAGATGAAGTTCGGTATACCGGGCCTGGATGCGATCTTTCAGGGCTGCAAGTTCGCCTTTTACCTCTTTCAGAGAGTGCGCCACGGGGTGAAATCGCCGTTTCAGACAGGGCGAAAAGCCCTTTACCGGTAAGGTATTCGCACCGAAGGGTGACCAGTATCGAAGTCCCGGGAGTTCCGCGTCACGAGCTGGCACTCTGCCTGGAGCGCGGTCGCCCAGATCAGAGCATCGGGTATGCGGATTTTATGCTTTTGGCGCAGCCTGATACAGATCTCGGAAATTTCAGTGGATATCTCGCAGAGTTCGAAATGCCTCAGAAACCGGCGGAGCTCCGCCTCGTCTGCCTTATCTTTAGCCCCAACGAGTATCTCGATCTGCGTAACGAGACTGATAAGCCGCCGGTCATAAAGCTCCAGTTCTTTCTTGGCGCGTTTATCCTGGTTGAGGTAGTCGATCAGAATATTGGTATCGAAGACAGCCTTCACGACCACTCGTCGCGCAGCTGGTCGACATAGGTATCGGCATCGATTTTTCTGCCTTTCCAGTAGCCGAAATGCGCATCTAAGGGCACGACCGGCAGCATGTGCTTGCCGTAAAAATCGATCGCACGGCGTATCGCCTCGGCCCGGGAAATACCATCACGCGCGCAGAGTTCTTTGAGAAGGTTTACCTGCCCGGCTTCGATTTCGAGAAGCGTCTTCATATATATAATATATATATATATTATATTTCTGCCCAAATTTCTAGTCGAGAATGCCGATTGTCCGAATGTCTTCTGTTGGCAGCCCAGCGGATGCCCCTCGTCGACGGCAAGCTGACCGGCAAATACCGCGCCCTACTCATACCGTTCAACACTCTTAAAGCTGAGGCGAGCATTCTTGCCCCGAACCTCGTGCGGGGCAGTGCGCGCGACGCGGAATTTGCCGCGGAATTCATCCGCCTTTTCGCCGAACACCGCACCGGCAAAAAATGGCCGCAAATACCGGGGCTACCCGGCATGATCCCGAAGATTCTGCGCGACTGGTGCGAGGGCAGAGCCGACCTGCGGCTGGCGACAAAACCGGTATCGGCGAAAACCATGCTTGCGGCACAGGCCTCAGGCTGGCGTTTTGTCACCGTTGATCTTGAGGCGGCCATGGCAGGCGAACCCGTTGAAAGAGATCGCGACGCTTTCGAATTCGCGCTGCACGATTTGGGTCATGCCTATGCCTTCTTTAAAGAAGATTATAATCCGCAAGGCCAGGTACATTTCTTTCAGCTTTTGTCCGCGGATCTCGAGACGCTGCAACCGTGGGCAGAGCGCGACGCCAAGTTCGCGCAAGATCTCGAATACGGCATGTCTGATATGAATTCACACCCCGAGCATCTGCGGCAATATCTGCAGGGTGTAATTGTCGAAATGTTTCTGCGCGAGAGAACGGCGGCAAATCAGACAGACAACGAGGCAGAGCTCACGAGCCTGCTTAAAAAATTACGCTGTCTCAAAGGTTTAGCACGCCGGCATGGCGACGCCATAGACAAGCCCGATTTTCTCTGCGACTGACAGGCGGCCCAGCGGTTGCGCCGCCTCTTTATATGCAGGGTTTACCCCGGGACTCGAACCGAAAAACACATATCCGTTTAATCATGGTTTACGCTCCGCGCCGACGGGAAGGTCGCTGATGCGCCGCATCTCGTCGCTGTGCAATAGCCCGGGGTCGCCGAGGTAGGCAAGCAGCATGCCGAGGCTGTCAGAGCCCCAGAACAGATTACCATCCGCGACAAAGGTGGGTACGCCAAACACGCCCGCTGCAATCGCCGCCTCGCCGTTGCGGATTAACTGCTCTTTGACGCTCCTGTTCTGAGTCAGCGCGTCGATGTCGGCAATGCCGAGATCTTGCGCGAGGCGCGCGAGCGCCGCGCTGTCCGTGACATCACCACCCCTGCCCCAGATGAAATCGAAAATTTTCTGTATCGTATCATGGCCCGAGCCGAGTGCAACCGCGAGGCGCAGCACCTGAACCGGGTTGAAGGGATGCGCCGGCGGAAACTGTAACGGAATACCGAGCTGCGTAGCCTGCCACTGAATAAAGCGGTAGGTGAATTTCCGTTTCTCGGGAATTTCTGCGGGGCCCTTATGTTCCCAGTGTTTTAACAGCCCGGCAAAGAGCACGGGCTTGAATTCGATTTCGAGATCGGCAGGCAGGTGATGCAGCTGCTTAAACAGAAGATACGCGAAAGGTGAAATGAAATCGAAATAAAGAACGGCACGCCGTTTCAAAGTTTTACACTCCCTTCGATGCAGGTGACGGAGCTACCCCCGATCCAGATGGTATCGCCGTCTTGCTGCACATACACACGCCCCGCGCGGCCCAGCACTGTGCCCTGGCTCGCAATATATTGTTTGGGTGCAAGGCCTGCGCCGATCAGCCACTGCGCGACACCCGCATTCAGCGACCCCGTGACAGGGTCTTCGGCCATACCCGACTTTACGGGAAAAAAAGCGCGGAGTTCAAACTGTGCCTCGCCATCGGCGTGCGCGCCTACAACACCGACTTTGCCGCGCGGCCCTACGACGCCGACATCAAGACCCGCAAGAATCTGCGCGTCGGGTTTCAGCGACAATACCTGCTCCGCCGTCGCGAGCATGACGCCGCGCCAGTTTGGTCCATTGTCGCACCAGGAGTGATGGATGATCTCGTTGCGCTGAATGCCCAGGCCCCGTGCGATGAGCTCGACTTCTGCCTCGGGCAAAGGGCCGGTCTTTTTGAGTGGTGGTGCAGCAAATGCCAGGCGATCACCGTCGCGGCGTATTTTCACAAGCCCCACACCGCATTCCTGCACGATGAACTCGCGCTTGGGTTTGCCACCGCTCTCGAGCCAGGCATGGCAGCTGCCGAGTGTCGGGTGTCCGGCGAACGGCAGTTCTCGGCCGGGGCAAAAGATGCGCACCTTGTAGTCGGCGGATGGATCTTCGGGCGGCAAGAGAAACGTCGCTTCTGAGAGATTGGTCCAGTCTGTGAAAGACTGCATCTCCGCAGGGGTTAATCCGACCGCGTCTAAAACCACCGCCAGCGGATTGCCGCGGTAGGCTAAGTTTGTAAAGACGTCGACTTGTTTGAAAGCGCGCGGCATAAGCGCATGCCGCGCATGTCAAAGATAGGCCGGCAACCGGAATGCCGGTGAGAAATTACTTCTTCTTACCTTTCCAGAGCGGCTGCTCGTGCGTGAGCGCAGGCTTGCCGATGAACTGCCGGCGGTTAAAACCGGGCTTATTCTTGTGTGCGACAATCTGGTAGCAGGTCGCATGACCTTCTGCCGCGATCTGCGTCGACCAGGCGAGAAAGGCATCCCACAGACGAAACCAATACGCATTGTAAGCCTTGAGTACATGCTGTTTATTCTTCAGCCAGTTCTGATGCCACTGGTTGAGGGTGTTTGAATAATGGATACCTACTGTTTCAACGCTGCGGACTTCGAAACCGGCGTTCTCGAGTTTCTTGATATACCATTTCAGCGGCATACTTGCGTCGGCGCCGGGGAAAATGTATTTGTTCATGAAGAGACCCCAGACGAGGCTTTCCATGTTCCAGAGGCCCGATTTGAGGCCCGCGACTTGCTGGTAATAGATACCGTCGTCGTCGAGCAGGTTGTAGATCTGCTTCATGAACTTGTTGAAGTTCTTCACACCGACGTGCTCTGCCATTTCGACGCAGGTAATCTTGTCATACTTTTGTTTTGGAATGTCACGGTAGTCGATCTTGAGAACGTCGACCTTGCCTTCGAGCTTTTGTTTTTTAATTTGTTCGGTGATATACTGGTAACCTTGCTCGGCGATCGTTACACCCGTGACGCGCGCGCCGTATTTTTTGGCGGAGTTATAAAGGAGGGTACCCCAACCGCAGCCGATGTCGAGCATCTTATCGCCTTTCTTGAGGTTGATCTTCTCGGCGATGAGATCGATTTTATTTTGCTGGGCTTGCTCGAGGGTTTCTTTGCCGGTTTTGTAGATACCGCTGGTGTAAACCATGTATGGCCCGAGAAACCAGTTAAAGAAGTCGTTACCGATATCGTAGTGGTCTTGTGCGATGCGCGTATCCTGCGCTTTCGAGTGGATGATTACCTGCGGTAAAAACTTGGTGAGAAAGAAACGATAGTGCGACGAAACGAACTTGAACTCGAAAATTTCGTGTTTGTGCTTCAGTAGCTCCGCAAAGGTATCTACCTTGAGATCGATGTCTCCAGCGATATAATCTTCGACAACTCGAATGATGGGAACTTTCTTTTTGGCGTAACGGCCATTGAGGCTCTTTTTATTGACGGAAACAAAGTCTGCGATTTTCATTGAACATGAACGGTTGGTCAGATAGGGCGACAACTAATTAACAACCGTTAGTTTCAACTATCCTAAGATTCAAGTTCTAAATGCAACGTTCTGTCCTTCGCTGACCTAAGCCGCATTTTCCGGTAGTTTGGGCGTTTGCGCCAACTACCGGAGAATTGCATGCGTCCGAAATTTCGCCATCTTACCC
>JAFLED010000191.1 GCA_017302045.1 Spirochaetota bacterium | reverse complement strand
GGCCTGGCTCAGTTCTGAAGAGCAGCCTGCTCGACAGGTTGTCTCAGCGCGGCGTTTCGCGCCATGGCTTTGCAACAGTTATCACTCAGTAACCGTGAGATGGATATCCACATTTTTCAAAACGGGGATGCGAAACAACCTGCGGTGATTTTTTTACCCGACCTGACCGGCGTCGCCGAATCGCAGCTTGAGACCGCCCGGCTTCTGGCGCTCGAAGGTTTTCATGTTTTCGTGCCCGAGCTCTTCAGCCACGAGGGAGCAGCGAAATATTGCCTGCGCATGTTCTTTAATCTGGCGTTTGTGACAAATGCCGCCGACAACCCGGGTGTCGCAGAGGTTTATGAAGCCATCGACCATATCAAGAAACTGCCTTATGTCGATGGCGAGCGCATCGGTGTTATCGGGCAATGCCTTACGGGTGGTTTTGCGTTGCACTGTGCGCTGCGCGACGACGTTAAGGCGCCGGTGGTTTTTCACCATAGCTTTGGGCTGACAGGCAGTGGCATGCCCGAAGACAGCGCGCGTGCGATCTGTAAAAATGTGCAGGGCCATTATGTCAAAATCGACCCGTTTTGCCCCAAGGCACGCGTCGACCAGCTCAAGGAACAGATGGGCGATTATCTCGATGTCAGTTATTACGATTGGTTGCCGCATGGCATTCCGCATTTTTTTCGCGTGACCGACGAGGGCCGCCGTGCCTACATCAATATGGTGCGGTTCTTAAAGATGCAGTTGGCTTCTTAGCCGTTGTTTGTCTAGGCTGCAGTAAGCATCAGATTCCAGATTTCCATGATTGAAAGCCCCGCTTTTGAGATAATTTGCATTTCTTGTGTGTATTGCAAGTGACCCGAAGCATTATTGTGTGTGTGACAGGAATAGTTAATAAAAAAATCCGGGTATGTATTATGCCGGCGCGCATACCGGCCAGACCAGTATTTGATGTTACGTCCCGGCTCAGGCCTTCGCGATGAAACCGAAAGCAAACTCTCGAGAAGACGAGGCAAGTAAACCCGGATTGCCACGTCGAGCATACGTGAAATGGATTCACCAGAATGCAAAGCACGCTGCCATAATGCGGCATAAAGAACCTGGTTTATATACAGCGAGTGGATTTCGTACCCTTTTCCTGACGCATTGTACCGACGCAATCCATTAGTCTTCACGCCCCCGCCGCGCCAATGCTTTAGAAAAATCTTGAATAGCCGTCGATAAATCTCCTGTTCAGAATAGAGCAGGCCATTCCGTGCAAAAACACGCCGGGCTGCGGACATTTTGCGATGGGAATTCCGCGGCAGTGAAATCGATGTTTTTTTGTGGATTTGCGAATGAATTGGTTTCATGATGTTCTATTGTTTAAATACCAGAAAATACCCGATTTTTTTCAGATGGCAGATTAATTTATGCCGGATTCCCACAATCCGAATCACTTCGTCCTGTTTGACGCGCTGTTTCAGCGTCCGGAAGCTCCGATATGGCAGAACGCGCAGCCCATAAAATCTACAACAAAGAGGGTAATCCCACCCGCGAAGAACCGTGGATCTTTCGCACCTATGGCGGTCATTCGAATGCGCGCGCGACCAACGAACTTTACCGCACGGGCTTAGCCCGCGGGCAAACTGGCCTTTCGATCGCCTTCGACCTCGCGACACAGTGCGGTTACGATTCAGACCATCCGATGGCGCGCCCCGAAGTGGGTAAGGTGGGGGTCCCCATCAATTCGTTGCTCGATTTTCGCATCATGTTCGACCAGATTCCCCTGGAGAAAATGAACACTTCGATGACGATCAATGGTACCGCCATGTGGCTGTTGTCTCTGTACATTGCGCTTGCCGAAGAGCGTGGCATCGATCCGTCGCTGCTGCAGGGTACGACGCAAAACGATATCATCAAAGAATACCTCGCGCGGGGTACGTACATCTTTCCCCCTGAGGCGTCGATTCGTCTCATCGTCGACATGTACGAATACTGCGTACGCCATATCCCGAAATGGAATCCATCCAACATCTGTTCGTATCACCTGCAAGAAGCCGGAGCGACACCGGTGCAGGAGCTCTCGTTTGCCCTCGTGACGGCGATAGCAATTCTCGACGCGATCAAGGCGCGTAACTGCTTTTCAGACGCCGAGTTTGAGCAGGCTGTCGGCCGGATTTCATTCTTTGTGAATTCAGGCATGCGTTTCATCGAAGAGATGTGTAAGATGCGTGCGTTCGGTGAAATGTGGGAAGATATCACCAAGAACCGCTATGGTGTGAAGACCGAGAAGTACCGCCGTTTTCGGTATGGTGTGCAGGTGAACTCGCTGGGCCTCACCGAAGAGCAGCCCGAAAACAACGCCTGGCGCATTCTCATCGAAGCGCTCGGTGTCACAATGTCGCAGAAGGCGCGCTGCCGCGCGCTGCAGTTGCCCGCATGGAACGAAGCTTTGTCGCTGCCGCGCCCGTGGGATCAGCAGTGGGCGCTCAGAATGCAGCAGGTCGTTGCCTATGAAACCGATTTGCTCGAATACCCCGATATTTTCGACGGTTCGCCCGTTATTCAGTCAAAAGTCGAATCGCTCGTAAAAGAGGCGCAGGCTGAAATCGAAAAGGTGCTCGCACAGGGTGGTGCGGTCGAGGCGATCAAGTCGGGTTACATGAAGTCGCAGCTCGTCAAGAGCCAGGCCGAACGCATCAGCCGTATCATGACGGGCGAACTCAAAATCGTCGGCCGCAATATCTATAAAGACGGTTTACCGTCGCCGCTTCTGGGCGGTGCCGATTCGGGAATTTTTAAAGTCGATCACTCAGCCGCAGATGAAACCTTTGCGACGCTGCAAAAAACACGCGAAACGCGCGACAATGCCGCCGCAGAAAAAGCACTCACGCAGCTCGAAGCCGATGCGAAGGCGAATGTGAATCTCATGCCTGCTTCGATCGCCTGTGCAAAAGCACTCGTTACGACGGGCGAATGGTCGAATGCGCTGCGTAAAGTGTTCGGCGAATACCGGCCGCTGACCGGGGTCGAGGGCCAGAAACTTTCGCTCTCTGAAGATAAGGTGAGCGTCGTTCGCCAAAAAGTCGAAGCGTTCAAAGAAAAGCACGGGCACCGCCCGCGCTTTGTGCTCGGTAAACCCGGTCTCGATGGGCACTCCAACGGTGCCGAAATGATCGCCGTTGCGGCGCGCCATGTTGGTTTTGATGTGATATATTCGGGCATCAGGCTTACACCCGAAGAGATCGCGCGCGCGGCCGTTGAAGAAAATGCGGATCTGATCGCGATGTCGATTCTCTCGGGAAGCCATCTTGAACTTGTCGATCAGCTGATGAAAACGCTGATTAAATACAAAGCAGAGAAAGAGATACCTCTCGTGATCGGTGGCATTATACCTGAGTCGGATTTCCAGCGGTTGAAAGATATGGGCGCCCAGCACATCTTTACCCCGAAAGATTACGACCTCGTCGGCATCATGGAGAAGAATCTCGAAATTGCCGAGAAATTTGCTTGAAAGCCGCGCTTTCGTCTTGAAACCGGGGGGTTAGGTGACCCCCGGTAAAAGCATCGCATCGTCACCGATTCATGGCATCGCCGAACGTTATGTCTATAAGCCTGTTTTCGGTTTCTACGTACGCCTGGTGAAGTTTTTCTCGCTGGGGGCGATGCTTGTCTGCGTTACCTTGCCGGTTTTTCCGCTGCTCAATTATTATGCATTTCTGTTTCTTGCGGGCCTTGAGCCGGGCGATGCGCGCGCAGTGTACCGCGTAGAGCTCGATGCCTTTTGGCCGGGCTTTGCGGCCGTACTGGCGCTGTATGCAGTCTTAGGCGGCGCATTCACGCGCATCTTTATACCCGGTGTGATTCCCGCATTGCGCAGGCTCGAGCCCGCCATCAGGCAATTTACCGGCGAGTTTTCAGGCGACGAACTCAGGCAGATGCTGCGCTATCTCGCCCGTCTACCCTGGGCTTTTACCGTTTTAGCGGGTTCGGTTTTTACCGCGCATTCGCTTTTCATTTATGCACAGAGTTATGCTGTCCGCGGCGAATTTATACGTGTTCGCCTGTTTATGCTCGTCGACGCAGTGATTCTGGTGATGCTGGCGGGGCTTGTCTATTCGATCACCGAGTTCTGCTGCAGTTACCTGCGCATGCAGGTGAAGCGCCAGTTAGCGGCGATCGACGAGACCGCGAATGACCTGATCTCGGGCCGCTCGGGTATCTTGCGCTTTGTCTATCTGCTCTTCATCGGCGCAACATCGACGACGGCATTGATTGTCTTTATGCACAACAAGAGCGAGCATGTTCTCTGGGCTGCGGTGCAGTTTTCGGCCATAACCTTCGCGATTGTCGGTACGCTGGCTTTTATTTATTTCTATACATGGACCTATTCGTTGCGGCAAATCAGCGATGCGACATATAACGTAGCTATGGGCGGGCGCGGTAACCTGCCGATGCTGTCGAATGACCGCGAGATGGTCGAGCTCGCCGTCAATTTTGACGCGGCGACTTATGAAATTAACACCATCCGCAACTACCTGACCGAACTGGTCGATGAAAAAACCAAGACGATTTCAGAGGCGTATAACGAACTCAAACAGCTCAAGTCGCGGCAAGACGGGGATTATTACCTGACCTCAAACCTGATCGAGTCGCTGACGGAGATTCGTCCGGAGAGCGAGACAGTTATCGTCGATTCGCTCATTAAACAATTTAAAATTTTCGAATTCATGGGGCATAGCAAAGAAATCGGCGGCGACATGAACGCCGGCTATTCGCTGCGCTTGCAGGGTGAAAAATATACACTTGTTGTGAATGCCGACGCGATGGGCAAGTCGTTGCAGGGTGCCGGCGGCGTACTCGTACTCGGTTCTGCGCTCCGCTCGCTCATTGAACGCACAAACATCACCGAGGGCCTGCGTAATCTTTCTCCCGAACGCTGGCTGAAGAATTCGTTTCTCGAGCTGCATCGCTTGTTCTCGAATTTCAACGGCAGTATGATGGCGTCGATGGTTTGCCTGCTCATACACGACAACTCGGGATATACCGTCATGATCAACGCGGAGCACCCGCAGGGAATTCTGCTGCGCGACGGGCAAAGCGAGTTTATTTCGAGCCACGAAGGGCTGCGCAAGCTCGGCAATAATGCCGTGAAGGGACGTCTCTGGGTCGATACGCTGATGCTCAGACATCGCGATGTCGTTATTTTGGGTTCGGACGGCCGTGACGACATTGTTGTCAGCTATGACGCTGACGGCCAGCCGATGATGAACGAAGACGACCGCAAGATTCTGCAGATTGTGCGCATCGCCGAGGGCGATTTACCGCGCATTTTTCTGGGGCTCAGAAGTTCGGGCGAGATTGTCGACGATGTCTCATTCGTTCGTATCGAATACAGGGGAGACCAGAAGCCGCCTGAAGGTCAGGCCGTTGAGAATTTCTGGGAGTCTTACCGCAAAGCGACGCATACGGGTTCCAAACTCGAAGCGCTGCGCAAGATTCTCGATGTAAACCCGCAGAGCGTGCGTGCCTGGCGCGCGCTGCTGTTGTTGCACCTGAAAAGCAAGAACCTCGTCGATGCCGCCTCGATCGCCGAATCGCTGGTGCGCATTCAACCCCATCGCGATTTCTATATGTTCGTCGCCGGGTTGCTCTTTTACCGCATCGGCCAGATGGAACGGGCGCTGAATTTTGCCGACCGGCTGACATTACGCAACTGGAGTGCCGAACGTTATCTGATTCTGCTCGGTCGGATACACGAGTCGCGCGCCGATGAATTTGGCATGCGCGAAGCGGGTATGCTTTTGCTTGAGCTCTTGCCCGAGCATGCCTATGGCAAGAAGCTGCTCTCCGGGCTCAGTTGAAAAAAACAGGCAGTTTTAACCCAGGAAAGATTGCCATAAGAACGCGTTCGAGACCGACGGCGATGCCCGCCACGTTCTCCATATAGGGTAATTCGGCCAGGAGCTTTTCGTCGATCATATGCGGATCTACGCCGCGCAACCGCCGGATTTCGTTGTATTTCAGCCAACGCTCGCGC
Organism: Spirochaetota bacterium; assembly: GCA_017302045.1. Lineage (GTDB taxonomy): Bacteria > Spirochaetota > Leptospiria > Turneriellales > Turneriellaceae > Turneriella. The sequence continues at coordinate 1,263 of JAFLED010000191.1, read as the reverse complement.
GCCACTGCGGGACGAAATTCTTCGCGGTAACCGTTGGCGATTTCGAGGCCCCCGTAGTAAATTTCGCCGCGTTCGGCGATACCGTTTGCCGTAAAAGCCAGCGCGCCGAGATAGTCGGGATATCCACTGACCGCTACGAGGCCGGTTTCGTCGCGCAACCCTGGCAAAATAAATTCGTCAAAAAGCAGGTTGAAACAGGCAATCGCAGCATCGGTCGAATTTAAATGTTGCGGCAGATTACCGTGTAGTGCCGTATATTTTTCTACCGCACCGGTTTCGTTGTCAAAGGCAAAGGCGCAACCGGTCTCTTCGAATCGGCTGCGCAGATCTATAATTTTCACACCCGGAGCTATTGCGGTGCCACCCAGTTCGGTGCTCAGATATGCGATCAGCGCACCGGCGTTCGCGAGTATCGCATTTAAATGACTCTCTTTTTCATACCATTCGACCATGGTAAATTCGAGTGCGTGATGTTTTCCGGGGCGGTCGTCGCGAAATACAGAGCTGATTTCGTAAATGCCGCGCGCCGCGTTGTCGGCGGTCATTTCAGCGCGGAATATTTTTTTCAACGCGAATTCGGGTGAAGTCGCGAGAAAACGTTTTTCTTCGCTCTGCGCGGCGGTTAATCCCACTGCGTCGATATACGGTTCGAGCGCAGGCGACGGCACGGCTTTGGGTGTCATTACCTCGTGCAGCCCTCGTGCGCTGAAAAAGCTGCGCGTTTTGCGTATCGCCCGGTTGCGGAGTAGAACGGGGTTCACGGTTCAGCAGGCGTCATGCCTGTAGCGGGGGCGGCTCGCGGTGCAATAATTCGAGAGCATGCGCAAGGTTGTCGTAAGCCTGGTAGCCCTGTGCGAGTGGAAAATATTCTCCCTCGCGGCCATAGATGATTGTCGGAAACGCATCGGCGCCATAACGGTCGCGGGCTTCGTCGAACTGTTTCTCGGCGACCGCATAGAGTTTGCCGGCCGTGAGATCGGCCGCGAAGGCGGCCGCGTCGACGCCGTGTTTCGCAAGCAGCGGCGCATAACTTTCGGGTTTCGAGAGGTCGGCGCCTTCGTGAAAGTTGAGCGATAGAATTTCGTGTGCAAGGGAAATTGTATCGTAATCAGGCTTTTGCGCCACCACAGCGGCGAAGGCGGCCGCGGGCACGCGCGAATCTTGTAAAGTGTTACGGTTTTTAAGCAGGGCGCGGTGTGCCGGCGAAAATATGGCGCCGGTCATCTGTTCGACGCGCGGTATCGCCCGCTCAATGTAATCGGC
>JAFLED010000190.1 GCA_017302045.1 Spirochaetota bacterium | reverse complement strand
CTCGGTATGAACACAGGTCCCCTTGTTGCAGGTGTTGTGGGACATAAAAAGTTTGCTTACGACGTCTGGGGTGATACCGTGAACACCGCCAGCAGGCTCGAGTCGAGCGGCGTACCGGGAAAAATCAATATTTCAGCCACGACTTATGCAGCTGTGAAAGATCTGTTTCATTGCGAGCACCGCGGCCAGATCACGGCCAAAAATAAAGGTGAAATCGATATGTACTTTTTATACGGAGTAAAACCCGAACTATCGGTAAACAACGAAGGCCGGGTACCGAATAAAAGGTTCCGAGAGATTTATAAAACAATCATGAAGGGGAGAAATCCCCCTCAGATCAGTCTTTCCACTTGATACATTCGCCCGGGCAATCGTCGATCGACTCTTGCACCTTCGCGATATCTGCATCGGGCACAGTGGCGTTGTTCACGTTTTCACCACCATTGTGCGTCTCGGCTAAATCGTCGCTGTCGAGGCGAAAATACTGCGGATGCGTGTCGGCACAGAGGCTGCAGCTCGTGCAATCATCTTTAACGACGTGGACAATCCGACTCATACAGTAAAAATACGTAATTTAAACACAGCGTCAAGTTTTTCGGTACCTGAAGTTATGACAAGCCCCCTTTAAAACCGCATTATTTTGCAAGGTTCGCGCCTGATCAGGCCCGGTCGCCCTGAAATTATTGACAGACCAACCGGCTCTGCCCCCTGTTCTCCGATGCGTTACTTCTTACCACCTGTCGACAACCGCTTTCTTCCCTGGCTTGCGTCGAAGCTGTATTTTCCCCTGCTCAAGGCGCTGCAGAATATTCGCGGCGTTGTGATACGCGAAGAAGATATTGCGCAGCTCAGAAAATTCAAAAACGAACGCCTGCTGTTTTTCACCAACCACCCGACGACAGCCGAGCCGCCGCTTGTCTTCTATCTCGGGCGGCTTTTGGGGCAGAGATTCAAATTCATGGCCTCGCGCCAGGTCTTTAACTGGCAGGGCGGCCTGATCGGTTGGGCGATACGCCGCATCGGTGCCTATTCGGTGATCGCAGGCATACCCGACCGCGATGCGATGAAACTCACGCGGAAAATTTTGTCCGAACCGACGGGCAAACTCGTGATTTTTCCCGAAGGCGAACCGACTTCGGGCGAAGTTGATACGCTGATGCCGTTTCAACCCGGCGTCGCTCAACTTGGTCTCTGGGGGCTCGAAGATGCGCGCAAGCTCGACCCTCAGGCGGATATCAACGTGTGGTATGCTTTCATGAAGTTTGTGATTATTTCGCCGAAAGAGAAAATCCTCGCCGATCTTTCTAAACATCTCGGCAAAATCGAAAAACGGCTCGGCATCGCCGAGGCGCAAAAGAGCAAACACCTGTTGCACCGCTTTCTCACCGTCGGCCGGCTCTTGCTTGAAAAAGCCGAGGCCGATTTTAGGGTCAGCGTCGAACCGGGTAAAGACTTTGATTTTCGCATCGGCCGCGTGCGCCACGCCATGCTCGATCAACTTGCCGAAAAGCTGCAGGCGGCAAACTACGACAAAAATGAGGATGCCATTCGTAAATGGCGGCGGCTCTTTGCGCTGGTGGAGCTACACCAGCTGAAGTACCCAGACCCGAAATTGCCGAAACTCAACGCGAAAACTGTCCAAGAAGCACACAAAGACGCCGTGCTCATTTTCGACTTTATCGTCATGAAACGCGATTATATTCTCGATAACCCGACACCCGAGCGGCTCTACGAATGGCTCGACCGTTACGAGTCGTATATGTTCAAAAAGATCCCGCGCGCGCTGGGGGGCGTGCCCTCACACCTGCCGCGCCGCGCGCATATCATCTTCGGCAAACCTTACAAACTTTCAGAAATCGTCACCGAAAACCGCAAAGACAGACGCCTCGCCGTTGAAAACTTTACCGCCCGGTTACGTGATGATATGCAAAAACTGCTCGATGAATCGCAGTCGCTGACCAGCCCGCTGTTCACACATGAAGAAATTTTAGCGGTCAAGAGCAAAATTACGTAAGTTGTCGTTATGGAAGCCACAGCGGAAAAACTCAAAACGTGCAGCTGCGGACACGACCGCAAAAGCCCGCTCGTGGTACGTCGGAATAAATATACCTTCTGGGGCAATATCGGTCTTTTTACCGGTATTTCGGTGAAGCCCATTCATATCCGCTACCAGTGCGTGAAGTGTAATGAAATTTTCGACGAAACGACCGACCCCGGCGAGCTCAATAAATACCTGATGTAAATCGGGGGATTGCCTGCCAGGCAATCCCCCGAAAAATTAACAACCGGAAGTGGTTATACTTCCCGAAGTATCGCCGTAAGTGAAGTCGATCGTGCCATTATTGAATTTAAGCGTACCGGTACCCGAAATCGACCCCGAAACCGTCACGGTCGCGCTGCCGCTGACCGGCTGACAGCTGCTCGTGCTCCACACTGCATTGGAGAAAGTCGTGGTGACGTCGAAATTCGCCAGCGTGTGCGCAATTTTAATCGAGCCCGACTGAATCGTTCGCGTTGCATTGCCGAAGCTCACCGAGAGAATCGTCGGTGTCGTGACAATATGCCGGAACAAGGTCGCTCCCGAAGCCATCTTGCCGGTACGGGTTTCATTGATGTTCAGTGTGTACGCGGTATTACTGGTCCAGGTGAATTTCTGGTTTCCGTTTGTGCTACTCGCCTGGTTGGTCGTATCGTTTCCCGAGATATCGACATAGTTGCCGGTTTTGGTGCGCGTCATGGTGAGCCCTGACGTCGCGCGAACCAGTGTGGCTGCGTTTTGTACATAAGGGCTCGTGCCCTGCAAACCGGAAAATTGTAGGTAAACGGTGCCGTTGCGTTTAAACACCCCGAGGTCGCCCGTGCAGTTATTCCATTGCCGCGTCACGAGCACAGAACCGGAATTTCCGCTGAAGCTGGTCGACGGCGTATCGGTGAAGCTGCCCGAGCTGCAGCTGACCGAAACTGCGGTGGCGTGAAGACTGGAGTCAAAGAGCCGATCTGCAAGTTCGCCGAGTCTTTGCCCGAAAGTTTGCCGCTCGAGCAAACGCTGTTCACCGGGGCTGAGGTAAGCGACAGCGGTGCCAGTATTACCCGCGTTGACGTCGCTCGTCGCCGAATTCAGTGTCGCAATCTGGCTTTCGATCGCATCGCTCACATCGGAAGATGCGGAGTCGGAAGTATTTTTCGCGCACCCCGCGAAGACAAAAAGTAGCATGGCTGTGGTAAAAATTTTCATTGTTTTCCCCCTACGCATAAGACAAATGAATCTCTGATTTGTGCCAATTATTTATGTCGCTCGCTGCGGCCCGCCTGGCGCTCGGCACGCCGGGCTTCGCGATCTTCCCGCCGCGCCTCTCGCTCCGCGCGCTTCCCGGAATCGTCGCCCCGTTCGCCGCGCTTATCCGGCAGCGTCGCCTTTTCACCTTCGGGTGCGCGGTTCGGAATATCGGGTTTGAAAGTCCCGGGCCCGGGAACTTTTTGCTCTGTATTCGGTACCGAAGGTAAAGGGGCTAAAGGTGGTTTTGGCTTCCGCTCCGGTAACTCTTTTTGCTCTTCGTGTGCGGGTACAGGAGCCCCTTCGCCGAGGCGCAGATAATAGGCCAGGTCTGTTTTCGCTTCAGGCCGTTTTATTGCCGCGTCTTTCTGTACCGACCAAACTTCGCCGCGTGAGACAAATTCCGTGCCCGCTGCCGTCTCTACCTGAACCTTGCCCATCACCACGTGCAGCGTACTCCTCTCGGGGCTGGCGCTCACGGCAATACTGGTGCCGATGATTGTGAAAGTGGCGCGCGGCGTACGGATTACCACCGATTTCAAACCAGCGTCCGCTTTGAAATCGATACGCGCCTCGATCGCCTGCGCGGTGATCACGAGGGCATCCGCCTCTTCACGTGCCGAATAATTTTCAGCAGATTGCACAAAGACGCGGGCAGAGTTCCGGTAACTCGCCTGAATACCCGCCACGGCAGCGGATTTTACAGGCATTGTGGTCTCGCGCAGCAAACCGGGTAACAGGCTAACCGCAGCGATCACGAGTGCAGCCGCGGCAACCAAGGGATAAATAAACCTGCGCGGAAAGCGGAGTTGCCGACCGGGCTCTCTCGCAGTATGTTTTTTCCAGATATCTTCGGCGCGTAGCCGGGGCTGAGACACCGCGCCCGTTTGCCAAAGTAAACGCGCCGCATGGCTTGCGGAATCGAATGGCGGCCGAGCCTTGTCGATGGGTTGATCTAACAGCTGATTCAGGAAATGTTTTTTCTGTTCAGCGTTCATAATCCTCCCCTGTACAATGTCGCAGGGAACCGCAATTCTATGCCAGAAATACCCATCATAAAAACTCCGCCAGAATAGTTTTTAACTGGTCTCTCAGCCGAAAGGCCGAACGGCGCGACACCCCCAGCTCTTTTGCAACCTCGTCGATATGCATTGCATAATCGACAGACAGAACATAGAATTTCAGAAGCCGGGGGTCTTCGCCCCCGAGACGCCCAATAATACTTTGGCGTAGGGCCCGGTACTCAGCTTCATTACCCCCGCCCGCCGGCAGTTGTTCACTGCCGAGATCTGCGCGGCTTTCGGTCCGGGAATTTTTCCGCAAATAATCGACAGCCAGATTATGGCTGATGCGGAATAACAGGCCATTGACCCACTGTACTTCTTGACTCTGTTTTACCTGCAAAAACTGCAGGTATGTCTCTTGTAGTATTTCTTCAGCCACCGCCTCATTCTGTACAAGGCGCATGATACCTGAAAAAACCTTACCAGAAGTATTATTGTACAGACTGGTGAAAGCGGCGTCTGTCATCGGCGCATCTAATACGTGTACGAAACCTCGAAGCCGATATTCGTTACATCAAAAGTTTCGGAGTTCCCGACCGGGCTGATGGCATCGGCATCGGTAACCGCGCGCAGATTGCGGTTTGCTTTCGTCGCGGTATAGCTGTAGTGGCTGAGCGAGCCCGAAAGCCGCAATGCTATGTGGTCGCTGACACGAAACCGAATTCTCGCCTCTGCGCCGAGAATGGAATACTTACTCGAGTCAGAACCTAAGATGCCGCCGCCACTGAGGCTCCAGCGGCGATCGGCAGTGCGCCAGGTAAGGCCCGGGGTTGCGGTGCGGGCGATATACGACGTGTTATTCGTGCTGTACCGCGAACTGACAATCGCAAGCAAAAGCGGTATTTCAAACTGCTTCGAGATCACAAAAGCGGTTTCGATGGAGGCGTTCCACGAACGCATCGAAACTTTTTCATCCGTTGTCGGAAAGCGGTAACTCTGCCGGTTGTAGCCGAAATCTGTACTGAGGCGCAGCCAACCGAGAGGATTCCATTCGAGACCAACGATACCCGCATGTTCGAGGTAATCGTTTTCACCGATGCGGAAAGTATATTCGGCATCGATAGAAAATTTTTCGGTAATTTCCCAATTCAACCCTGGTGAAAATCCTGTCTGTGACTGTTTTGCCAGGGCTCCTAAACCATCGTAGATAAATTTATTCTGGGTGTGCTTTACACCCAGGCGGGCACGCAACGGTTCTGCAAGTTCATAGGCAACCCGCGCAGACGGTCCCCAGTAAAAAGTTTCGGCCGCGGTACCTGTGTTTGCGGATTGGGTTCCTCCGAAAGCGGCGCTGAGTTCCCAGGGAGATTTCGGGGCATCCGTATCCTGTGCGTGGATTTTCCCGATGAAAAGGAATATAACAAATAAGAGACGGTAAATTTTATGCATACATAGCTGCATTGCTGGCCTTTTCTGCCGGCAATGCAAAGCGTTTTTTCTCTGGAATACCGTAAAGGGTATTCGTCTTATTTATTCGCCCGGTTCGCCTGGCGCTCTGCGCGGGCAGCCTGGCGTTCGGCGCGCGCCGCTTCTTTGTCAGCGCGTGCGGCCTGACGTTCGGCCCGGGCTTTCTGGCGCTCTGCGCGCTCGGCCTCTTTCTCGGCTTTGTGCGCCTGCTTTTCGGCTTTTTCGCGGGACCGTTCTGCGTGCCGCTCTGCGCGTTGGGCAGCATTTTCTTTCGCTTCGGGTGCGGCATTTTCGGAAGGGGCAACCGCTGAACCCGCCGCATCTTCGGCCATCACGGCGCCTGCCAGCCAGGCTGACACAAACAGCATTGTCATCGTCTTTTTCATGTTATCTCCTTAAACAGACGGCGAGGCATCCTGTGCCAGACCGTTTACCCAAAGACGAATCCCTTTAAATTCTGTGCCAAAAATTCCTGAGATTTCTCGCCGGGGGCAAGGCAGGAAATCCGACTTTGAATTTGTATATCTCTGGAACGATCGCTACAATAATCATCGCGATTGACGCTTTGTTTCGCCCAAAAAACACGTCGATAATCATCAACGCGTTACAAACGTGAGTATACACGTTTCTTGCGGGAGGGAACATGATACAAGGTAATTACTTCGACGACAACGCTGATCTTGCGTTCACGGTAGATCATTTCATCGACTGGGCAACGATCATTCCACTCAAAGAAGAAGGCTTCAAAGACGGCGCCGAATTCAAAAAAACCGGCGACAAACATCTCGAATTCGCCCCGAACTCGACCGAAGAAGCGATCGAAGGTTACAAGGCCGTCTGGCAACAAACCGGCGAACTTGCCGGCGTCGAAGTCGCAGGCGCAGCCCGCGCGATGGATAAACACGGTCTGAAATTCAATAACGGTAAAGTGACATTCCCCCCCGATATGGTGCGCCTCGTTGACCTTTTTACACAATCGGGCCTTTTAGGTTATGCGATGGGGCGCCACCACGGCGGTCTGGGCATGAATCTTTCGGCCTCTTCTATCGTCATGGAGCTGGTTTCGCGCGCCGACCCGGCCTTTGGTATAGCGCTCGGCTGCTATAATCTCGCCGAAGTCATCGAACGTTTCGGTGGCGCAAAAATGACCGACGAATGGGTTCCCAAAATGGCCGCTGGTGAAGTTACCGGAGCGATGGCGCTTACCGAACCGAACTACGGTTCAGATCTCTCACGCGTCGCAACAAAAGCAGTCAAAGATGAAAACGGTGTCTGGCGCCTTACGGGTACCAAACGCTTTATCACGCATGGCTGCGGTATGGGCGACAAACCCAGCGTGATTCTGACGCTCGCCCGCTCAGGCGGCGCCGGCGCAAAAGGATTATCTTTCTTTCTCGTACACTCAAACGATATTCAGGTTGCACGCATTGAAGAAAAAATGGGTCTGCATATCTCTCCGACATGCGAAATCGTATTCGAAAACAGCAAGGCAGAACTCATCGGTGAAGAAGGTCTCGGCCTCATTCGTT
>JAFLED010000019.1 GCA_017302045.1 Spirochaetota bacterium | reverse complement strand
GCGGATTGATCGCGTTCTGGGCAGTCGGTATGCGGCTGAGTCTGCCGCATGAACTCGGCTGCTTTGTCTCTAAAGAGTTTCCGGTTTTGCAGATGCTGAACGAGCCGCAGCAGAAGCTCGACGGGCGCTTCAATTTTGGCGTGAACTGGGCATTCAGTCTTTATTCGCACCACTGACAGGTTTTTGCTTTAAGCAGGGCCGCGCGAACAAAACCTAGCGTATGCGCGGCACCTGGTTGTTACCGCTTTCTTTTGCCCTCGCGGCTTCTGCCTGTCTCACCACGCGGAATAACAAGGCGATTAGCGAATACCGCTCGAGCATCAACGAGTTCGACCGCCCGCTCGGCGCGAAGAGCAATTACCGCATTCTGCCCGGGCGGCTTCAGGTGCAAGACGGCGTCGCCCTCATGCAGTTTGACCGGTTACTCATCGGCGATGGCCGTTATCTCAATGTCGAATCGTCGCCGCGCGGTCTGCGTTTCTTCGAATCGCGGCAAAGGCTCACGGGTAAGGAAAACATTTTTTTGATCCAGCAGAATGCCTGCTGTATGGACGAGAAGGCTTTTCGGGCGATTCTCTTTCTCAAGCCAGGTGAAAAGGCAGATCTGGCGGATATCCTTAAGGATCACTTCGCATTCACCGCGGCGCCGTCATACCCCGCAGGGCTCTTGGTCATGGATTTCACCAACATCTATTCGTTCAGCGCGATGCACGGCTTCTGGCAGAAAGAGGCTGAGTTGGCGTATTTTGTGCAGGCGCCGGGTAGCGATTACAATGACGTGCTCGGCGACATCGAGTGGGTGCGGCGCAGCCGGTTTCAACTGGCACTGCTCTATGGCTGGTATGGCATCGCGGTACCCCTCGATATCGTCACCAGTCCCTTTCAGTTGGCTGCGGTGTTGCTCGTTGGCCCTGGTGCCAAATAAACAGCACCTGGGGCATCCACCTCTGCTGCTATTTATGCTTTAGCCGCGAATTCTTCTTGAGGCAGGGTCTCAGAAACCCAGTTAACCCCATGCTGGCATGGCTCAACCTGCCTAATTTTCTGACGATCATGAGAATCGTCATGATCCCGTTTTTTCTTTATTATTTGCTCTCGCAGCACCCCCGCGACCGCTTTTTTGCGCTGATGATTTTCGGCATTGCTTCGATCACCGATTTTTTCGACGGTTATCTGGCGCGCAAATGGCAGCAGGAATCTCCTCTCGGCCGCTTTCTCGACCCCCTAGCCGACAAGGTTCTTGTCATCGCGACGCTGATTATTTTCATTCTGCTCGACCAGGCGATTCCGCTGTGGATGGTCATCGTCATCATTCTGCGCGATATGATGGTCACACTGATGCGTTACCTCGCGATACGCAAGGGTGCCGAGATTCGCACGACGCGGCTCGGTAAGGCAAAGACATTATTCCAGATGTTTGCCTTTGCGCTCATCATCTTCATCTTTATCGTGCGCTCTTTGCCCTTTGACATTTCAGCGACCTATGCTGAGGGGCGCGCTGCGGGAAAAAAGCACAGCGAAATTGCGGGATCGATGTTCATGAAAGCCGTGCAGTCGCTGCAATCGTCAGAGATTCCAAAAGAAGAACGCAACAAATACTTCGCCGAATCGACACCATATTTTTTGCTGCTGCTGACGACATTGCTGACCGCGATTTCAGGGCTGCGTTATCTCTACACCAACTGGCGGGTTTTGCTGCCGCCTTATAAAGCAATTTTGCGCAAGCGTCAAAAGAAGGTTAAACCGACATGAGTTCAAGTCCGCAAAAAGATCTACCGGTTACCGAGGCGCGCAGCGAACGCACGGGGCCTGTCCGCTTTGTGACCGCCACGTCGCTCTTCGATGGCCACGATGCCTCGATTAACATCATACGCCGCTTCTTGCAGCGTGAGGGGGCAGAGGTCATTCACCTCGGCCACAACCGCCCTGTGCACGAAGTCGTTATTGCCGCGCTGCAAGAAGATGCGCATGGCATTGCGATCAGTTCTTACCAGGGTGGGCACAACGAGTACTTCAAATACACAATCGACTTGCTGAAGAAAGCGGGGGCCTCTCACATCAAGGTCTTCGGCGGTGGCGGCGGAGTGATCGTCGACAGCGAAATCAAAGAACTCATGGCGTATGGCGTCGAGCGCATCTATTCGCCCGACGACGGCCGCGCACTGGGTCTCGAGGGCATGGCGCGCGATATGATTGCCCGGGCCGGCGCGGCGCAGCGCCCCAGCGAAATCAACGGCGATCTCTATGCAGATTACGGGCATTTGCTCGCGCGTAAAATTACCGAGATCGAAAGCGAAGCGAAAGCTGTGCGCGTCGTCGATAAGAATGCGACGATCGCGGGAAAAACCTGCGTGTTGGGATTCACTGGTTCAGGCGGAGCCGGTAAATCTTCTCTCATAGACGAATTTCTCCGCCGCTTCAAACTGCAGTATCCTAATCTCAAGCTGGCACTGTTGTCGGTCGACCCGACGCAACGCAAGACTGGCGGCGCGCTGTTGGGTGACCGGCTGCGCCTCAATTCAGTGAATGACGGCAAAATTTTTATGCGCTCGCTCGCCACGCGCACCGAGAACGCGGCGATCTCATCGACTCTCAAAGACATCCTGTCTTTTCTGCGTGGGGAAAAATTCGATCTCATCGTCATCGAGTCTGCGGGCATTGGGCAATCCGACACTGCGATCACCGATCTCTGCGATTTTTCAGTCTATGTTATGACGCCCGAGTATGGCGCGGCGACGCAGCTCGAGAAGATCGCGATGCTCGATTACGCGAACATGGTTATCATCAATAAGTCAGATCGCGTGCGCGCCGAAGATGCTCTAATTCAGGTGCGCAAACAATACCGTCGCAACCATGCTTTGTTGACGCAAAGCGATGCGGAGCTGCCGATTTATCCCACAATCGCGAATCGCTTTGGCGATCAGCTTGTCGACGATGCCTTCGCAGCGCTTGTCGGCCATTTGCAGAAAAAACAGATGCTGCCTGCCGACCTGAAATCGCAGGTGGCGATCGAGTCGGCTTCGATCAAAGACGATTTTATTCCCGCGAAACGCACGCGTTATCTCTCAGAGATTGCCGACGCGGTGCGCGGTTATCATAAAGAGGCCGAAGCACAGGCCGAGCTTGCGAGTCAGGTGCAGGCGCTCGAAACGACAAAGGCGCTTCTGGGTGCAGCGGCACCGGCGGGTATTGCCGAAAAACAGGCCGAGTTGCGTGCAAAGATCGACCCCGGCCTCATCAAGGCCCTCGAGTCCATGGAGCAGATCCGCGCCGATTACAGTCAAGAGACTTTCAGCTACAAGGTGCGCGACAAAGAGATTACCGTGCGTGCGGGCACGCGTTCGCTGGCCGACACGCTTACCGCAAAAGTCGCACCCGCGCCTTATAAAGACTGGGGTTCGCTTGCTGAATTTCTGCTGAAAGAAAATATTCCAGGGGAATTCCCTTTTACAGCCGGCGTGTTCCCGTTCAAGCGTGAGGGCGAAGACCCCACGCGCATGTTCGCGGGCGAAGGTTCACCCGAGCGCACCAACCGCCGCTTTCACCTGATCTCGAAAGGCCAGCCCGCTGCGCGGCTGTCTACCGCCTTCGATTCGATCACGCTCTATGGCGAGAACCCCGCCGAGCGCCCCGATATTTTCGGCAAGATCGGCAACGCAGGCGTTTCGATCTGTACCGTCGACGACATGAAGAAGCTCTATTCGGGCTTTGATCTCGTTGCCCCGACGACGAGTGTTTCGATGACGATCAACGGCCCGTCGCCGACGATTCTCGCTTTCTTCATGAATGCCGCTATCGACCAGCAGGTCGAATCGTACCTCAAGGCCGAAGGTAAACTCAGCGAAGCGCAGCAAAAAATCCACGATCAGTTTAAAGCGAAGAATTTACCGGTTCCCGAATACCGCGACGGTTTGCCTGAGAATCACAACGCATTAGGATTATCCCTGTTGGGTGTTTCGGGCGAACAGGTAGTGCCGCGCGAGATCTATGAAAATATCAGGGCAAAGACCTTGTCGCAGGTGCGCGGCACGGTGCAGGCCGACATTCTGAAAGAAGACCAGGCGCAGAACACGTGTATCTTTTCCGCTGAGTTTTCTCTCAAGGTCATGGGGGATATCCAGCAGTTCTTCATCGATAAGAACGTGACGAACTTCTATTCCGTGAGCGTTTCGGGTTATCACATTGCCGAAGCGGGGGCGAACCCGATCACGCAGGTGGCATTTACGCTTGCGAATGGTTTCACGCTGGCCGAATATTACCTGAGCCGCGGCATGAACATCGACGCGTTCGCGCGGAACTTCAGTTTCTTTTTCTCGAATGGCATGGACGTCGAGTACGCTGTTATCGGCCGTGTTGCGCGCCGCATCTGGGCGATTGCGATGCGTAACCTCTATAAAGCCGACGCGCGCTCGCAAAAACTCAAGTACCACATACAGACATCGGGCCGCAGCCTGCACGCGCAGGAAATCTCATTCAATGACATACGCACCACACTGCAGGCGCTCTATGCGATCATGGATAACTGCAACAGCCTGCACACGAATGCCTATGACGAGGCCGTGACGACGCCCACGCCCGAATCGGTGCGCCGCGCGATTGCGATTCAGCTGATTATCAACCGCGAACTGGGACTTACAAAAAACGAAAATCCTCTGCAGGGAAGTTATTTCATCACGCGCCTCACCGACCTGGTTGAAGAGGCGATCTTGCAGGAGTTCGACCGTATTTCAGACCGCGGCGGTGTTTTGGGCGCAATGGAGACGATGTACCAGCGCAACAAAATACAGGAAGAGAGCCTCTACTACGAGAAACTCAAAACTTCCGGTGAGCTGCCGATTATCGGTGTGAATACTTTCCTTAGCGAGGAGACCGAATATTATCATGGCGAGCTCATGCGTTCGACAGACGAGGAGAAGACGCGCCAGATCGAATCGCTAGCCGCATTCCACAAACTGCATGCTGCTGAGGCGCCAAAAGCACTGACGACGCTGCGCCAGGTTGCCCTCAAATCGGGTAATGTGTTTGCCGAACTGATGGAGACAGTGAAAACCTGCTCGCTAGGTCAAATCACCAGTGCGCTTTACGAGGTAGGCGGTAGTTACAGAAGGAACATGTGAGGTTACTCCGGATTTTCATTCCCGTTCTCTGCGCCGCTGTTCTGACCGCGAGTGTTACGGCCGATTCTTTGCGCGCTAAAAAACCTTTCGTGCCGACTTCGCATTATGCATTGCAGAAAATAGAGGGCTGGTCGGTGCGTGTGAACAAAGACCTGCTTTCGGGCAGGCAGCGTGAAATCGGTACCCGCGTGCTCGCGTTGCTGAAAGAGAAACTTGCGGAAATCCGTCGCATCGTTCCTCAGGCGGCGGCTCAGAAACTGACGAATGTGGTTATCTGGGTCGGCGTCAACGATTATGCAATACCCAACGCGACCTACCACCCGAGTCGCGAGTGGTTGAAAGAACATGGCTGGAATCCCGACAAAGCGCGCGGCGTCGAAATTTCCAGCGCTGCCACCTTGTTGTCCTGGGTCAAGGATCAACCGATGGTGATTTTGCACGAATTGACGCATGCATACCACGATCAGGTTCTGGGTTATGATAATGTCGAAATAGAAAATTGTTACCAGCGGGCGAAAAAAAGCGGGAAATACGCGCGGGTGAAAAACATTTCAGGCGCCGTTATGCGCGCTTACGCTTTGAACGACGCGCAAGAGTTTTTTGCCGAGGCTTCCGAGGCCTATTTCGGTAAAAACGACTTTTACCCGTTTACGAAGGAAGATTTGCGCAAGTTTGATTCTGAAACCTTTAATGTTGTCGAAACGCTGTGGAACAGATAGCGCCGTCGTGCCTGCCTGAAAAACTCAGACGCTGAGCACGAGCTCTGCGTTCGACTCGGTGATGAAACGCTGCCGCGACGGCTGGTAGTCGTGTGACAGAGGGAACTCCACCCGAGCGAGCGTCTTCTCGCGGTAGTCAGAACGGATCGTAAAAAGATGCGGATCAATTTGCTGGGCCTTGAGCATCATCGTAACGAGCACGATGCCCATGCCTGCGCCTTCAGACGAATCGCCGCCTTCCATATAAAACTGCGCGATGTCGTCGTAGCGCATCGCCGTGTGAAATTTTTCACGGATACGCTTATCTTCTTTCTGCGAAATAGGGCGATTGTTGAGAACCTCGACGATCAGACGGTCGGCGTTAAAGTCAAAGAAGATATCAACATAGAGCTTGCGGCTTTTGGATTTTTTGCCGTACTCGAGCACCCAGTTCTCGTTCAGGTTCTCTTTGAAGAGACCCATGCCCTTGTCGTAATCGGCATCGTCTTCAGAATTGAGGTTTTCGTCTTCGAAAAGAATACGTTTGAAGTTGGCTTTGGCTCCGTTCAGGGAGAGTTCTTTAACCGATGTATAGACCGGGCCGATCATATCGTCGCGCCCGTATTTTTTTAGTATGGATTCAACGATGTAGCTAAGACCAGATTCGGTAGCCGAAATAACAGCGTACGCCCGTATACGTACCAGATGCTCTTTCGCTATGGCCGCATCGATCGCAGCCTTTAATTTCGGGTCAATAGGGGCCGTTTCGCGCATATTTACAAGTAGCTGGCCAGCGCCCGTAAGCCCGACGCTGAGCCCAGAGCTGCTGTCTCAGGGTCGCACTGTTATTCTTTTTGACCTCACGTCAATCTTTTGTAAAATCGCGCATGGCAGAAGCCCAAAAACCGGGAAAAGCAGCCGATAGCCAGTTTACCGAAACCGACGTTCTATCCCGTATTGAAAGCATTCTGCGCTTCACGACCGACGAACTCGCCAATTCTGAAGTGCGGGCTCAGGCATTTGAAAAACTCACCGAATTCGAGGCGCAGCTCTTGTATCAGCAGCGCAACATCAGCTCGGCGCTCGAAAACGTCCAGAAATACCGCGACGAAATCGAGAAAGAATGGCACAAAGAGAAAGCCGTTCGCGAGAATACACTCGACCTGATGGCCGCGCGTATGAAAGACCTGCATGAAACACTGCGCGCGCAAGAGTACCTGCTTGATTACGCGGCGACCGAACAAAAGTTTCTGCGCGCCTTGCTCGTCGAGCTACGCGATAAAAAAGCCCTGGGCGAGGCCGAGGTCGAAAAGATTCTCGCGGGCCACGAGTCGCTTCTCGCCGAACTGAGCCGCAAAGCCAAGAAATAATCTTCGATGGCCCGCACCGGTCTTACCCAAAAGCTGCGGGCGTCGGGTGTTAAATTCAACCGGTTTCTCTCACAGCTGCGCACGCCCAGTGAAATCAAAAAAGCGGCGCTCATCTCGTATGGCCTGACGCTGATTGTTTCGACACTGCTGCTGGCGTTACCGCTGGTGCAAAAACTGCCGCGTTTCGAATTAGGGCAGGTGGTCGAGGCGGATTTCAAAGCGCTGATGGATCTGAAGATCGTCGACGCGGCTGAAACCGAACGTCTCAGGAAGACGGCGTTCGAGCGCGAGCGCCCCGCATTCGACCGCGATGCCGCCATTTTCGAGAGAACGCAGCAACAACTGAAAACCGATTTTACCTGGATCGCCAACACGATACGCGAGAGTGCGGCGCTGCCGGCACAGCAGAGGCTTGCGCTGCTCACCGAACGACTGCCTTTTTTAAGCGGCGCGCTTTACCGCCGCGCCGATGTCGAAGGCCTGCTGCGCGAAAAAAAAGCCGACCTTATCGAGGGCCGCGCCGATCGCCTTGGCGATAAGGCTTTCAATGAAGGTGGGTTTCTTGCAGGTCAGCTCGATCAGAAAGTGCTGAATGAACTTCTCGATAAAGGCGGCCAGATACGCACGATTAGCGGCAGCCGCGAAGTACCCGACCTTGTCTGGACAGCGGAGCAGTTGCAGTCAGTTGACGCTTCGGTAAAACTCATCATCCGCGATAGTCAACTGCTCGACGCGGACCTTGCACCCGGTACGGTACGGGTGATTCTGACTCGCATACGCGAACTCATGCGCGAAAACCCTTATCTGGTTTACAATCCGCAGTACACCGAGTTGCGGCGCCGCCAGGCTGCTGAAAAGGTGACGCCTGTGATGCGACTTATCAGGCGCGGCACGGTGCTGGTGCGCGCTGGCGACATCATTGACGCCGAAAAGATCAAGTTGCTCGAACAGGTGCGCGACAATCACCGCCGCCGCAATGGCTCGCAGGTGTTGGGCATTCTGCTTGTGATGGGTGTGCTTGCCGTATCACTCTGTTATTTCACGTTTCGCTTCGCGTACGAACAGGTGCGCGATTACGGATCGCACTTTATTCTGCACGGCCTGTTCTGGCTCATGTTTGTCGCCGAGCTTCTCATCATGGTGGTGAATCCGTTACGCGGATACGACGTGAGCTTTATTCTGTTTGTACCGTTTGGTTTCTTTGGTATTCTCGCGGGACAGTTTTTCGGCGCGCGTATCGCACTCTCTGCGGGTATATATCTCGCGATTTTTTCTTATATTCTCACTGGTTTTGATAACCAGAGCCTGATGCTTGCGCTCACTTCGGCGATCGCCGGTCTTTATGCATCAACGCGTATGGAAAAAAGAACGCAGATGTTCAAGGGCGGATTAATCATCGCTGTCGCGAATTTTGTTCTGGTCTCCGGGTTTGAGCTTATGGCTCCCCTTACGAAAAATTACGAACTCAAAGTCGCGGCCGTAATTGTTAACAGCGTGCTAAGCATTCTCTTAACGCTGGGTATTTTGCCGCTGATTGAATTTGTCTTTAACCTGCCGACTCCCTTTCGGCTCATGGAGCTGAACGACTTTAACCATCCGTTGCTGATACGTATGGCGGCGATCGCGCCTTCGACGCATTCGCACAGCGTCATGCTCGCCAATCTTTCAGAGGCGGCGGTGCGTGCGCTGGGCGGAGACACACTGCTGACGCGGGTCGGTTGCCTGTTTCACGACATCGGCAAGATGGCGCACCCCGATTTTTACGCCGAAAACCGGCATCTCTACCCGACTTCGGAGACATTCAAAAAACTCGGCGCATTGAAATCGGCGCAGATGATCATCCGCCATGTCACAGATGGTATTGTGATGGGGCGCGAAAACCGCCTGCCCGAGAAGGTGATCAGCTTTATTCCCGAGCACCATGGCACGACGACGATACAGTATTTTTATCACAAGGCGCTAGAACAGGCAAGCGGTAAAAATACGCAGTCGGCTCGCGGAGCGGCACCTCTGGTAACGCGTAAGCAGTTTCAGTATCCCGGCCCCAAGCCGCAGAGTCGCGAGACGGCGGTAGCTATGATAGCCGACAGCGTCGAGGCGGCTTCACGCACGGCAACGACCGCTACGGCCGAAGAGTTTGCCACGATTATCGATCGCATCATCGACAATAAAATCAGCGAAGAGCAGTTTCATGAATCGCCCCTGACTTTGGGTGAGTTGTCGCTGGTGCGCAAGGCGTTTCTCGACGTACTGGTCAGCACTTACCACGAACGCCCGCAATACCCGACGATGCAGCAGACGAAGGCGCTGGAAGTTTCTGTACAGGCCGAGAAGAAAAAAAGTTCGGGTGGGAAGCCGGCGCGAAAAAAAGCGCAGAAAAAGCGCGTGCCCGAGCTCATAGACTGATATGCTGAATAAACTTAAGCGCAACTGGACGATACTGCGGGACGGTTTCAGACAAACCGACAAAGTAACGCGGCGGCGCCATGTGATTCTCTTTGCGCTGACCTGTCTCACGGTATTTCTCGCCGGTACGACTTTTTCTTCGCAGGGTAACGGGCGCGGTCAATATCTCGATGCTGCAATCTATGCGGTTGCACTGCTGGCAATTTTATCTTCGTATGCGTTTGCGCGCTTCATTCAGGCGCGGTCGTACGGGGTTTATGCCGGTTTGCCGTTCTTTATTCCGATGCCGGTCTTTTTGCCGTTCGGTACTTTCGGTGTCATGACGCGTACGGCGAATGTGGGTGTGAACACGCGCGCCCTTTTTGATATCGCATTCTGGGGACCGGTCATGAGTTTTTCGCTGTCGGTTCCCTGCCTCGTGCTGGGTACTTACCTGAGTGATGTTGTCCCGGCTGCCCCGCAATTTGAAAATCCCCTGCTGATTAAAGTGCTCGCACGTGTGATGAAAGACATTCCGATGGGTTACGATCTTTCGATGCACCCGCTGCTTGCGGCGGGTTGGGTGGGGTTGTTTTTTACTGCGATCAACCTGTTTCCGTTGGGTTCGCTTTCGGGCGGGCAAATCGTCTATGCACTCTTTGGTAACCGACAGCGTGACATCGCTTATATGTTCATGGCATTCCTTTTTGTCATGGCGCTGTATTATCCGATGTGGTTTGCTTTTGTTCTCCTCTTTATATACCTGGGCGTCGAACACCCTGAACTCAGGCAGGCGAGAAATCCGTTGTTCTACGATCTTTCACAGGCGACGACGCGCCAGCCGCTTGATCGCCGGCGGCAATACCTGGCGCTGCTTTGCGCAGTTATTTTTGCGGTCTCGTTTACCCTGCGTCCGTTTGAGGCCGGCTTTGAAAAAGGTGCCGAGCGCATGCCGCAGCCTTTAAATCCACCGGGCGAACTGGCGCCTTCACCGGCACCAGGTACACCGACACCGGCGATGCCTTCAGATGAGAACTCGATTTAATTATGGCAGACGATAAAAAAATAATTTTTTCCATGGTGGGAGTCAGTAAGGTCTACCCGCCGCATAAGCAGGTTCTGAAAGATATCTATCTTTCGTTCTATTACGGCGCTAAGATTGGCATTATCGGTCTGAACGGTTCGGGTAAGTCTTCATTGCTTAAGATTATTGCGGGTGTTTTGAAACCCGACAAAGGTGAAGTCGTGTTCTCCCCCGGCTTTTCAGTGGGATATCTCGAACAGGAACCGCAACTCGACGAAAGCAAAACCGTGCGCCAGATCGTCGAAGAGGGTGCGGGTGAAGTGGTCGCACTCCTCAAAGAGTACGAAGCTGTCAGTGAATCACTCGGCACAGATCTGTCAGACGATGAAATGGAAAAAGCTATCGAGCGCCAGGGCGAACTCGGCGAGCTCATCGAAAAAGCAAATGGATGGGAACTCGATACGATGCTCAAGCGCGCAATGGATGCGCTGAACTGTCCCGAAGAAACTGCCGTCATCAAGAATCTCTCGGGTGGCGAAAAACGCCGCGTTGCGCTCTGCCGCCTGCTTTTGCAGAAGCCGAAAATACTGCTCTTAGACGAGCCAACGAACCACCTCGACGCCGAGTCGGTGCAGTGGTTGGAGCAACACCTGCAGGAATACGAAGGCACAGTGATAGCGATCACGCACGACCGTTACTTTCTCGATAATATCGCCGGCTGGATTCTCGAACTCGACCGCGGCGAGGGAATTCCCTGGAAGGGTAATTATTCTTCTTGGCTCGAGCAGAAATCAAACCGCCTCGCAAACGAAGAGAAGGCCGAATCGAAGCGCCGCAAGACGCTCGAGCGCGAGCTCGAGTGGGTACGCATGGGTGCGAAGGGCCGCCAGGCCAAGTCAAAGGCGCGTCTGGGTGCGTATGAGAAATTGCTCAACGAAGACGCAAAGGCAAAAGAAAGCAAACTCGAGATCTATATTCCCGATGGGCCCCGCCTCGGTGACAAAGTCATCATTGCTGAAGGCGTCAGCAAAGCATTCGGCGACCGCTTGCTCTATGAGAACCTGAACTTTGAATTACCACCCAACGGTATTGTCGGTATCATCGGCCCTAACGGCGCCGGTAAAACGACACTGTTTCGTATGATCATGGGCCTTGAAAAGCCCGATAGCGGTAAATTCACGATCGGTGAAACAGTCAAGATTTCATATGTCGATCAGCAGCACTCGGCGATCGACCCGAATAAGACTGTCTACGACGTTGTTTCGGGCGGCGCGCAAGAAGTAAAGGTCGGTAAGCTCATGGTCAATGCGCGGGCCTACATGGCGCGTTTTAATTTCACGGGAGCCGACCAGGAAAAAAAATGCGGTGTGCTTTCGGGGGGCGAGCGTAATCGCCTGCACATGGCACTGGCGCTCAAAGACGGTGGCAACGTGCTCTTGCTCGACGAACCGACAAACGACATCGACGTGAATACCGTGCGCGCGCTCGAAGAAGGTCTCGAGAGTTTTGCGGGTTGTGCTGTGGTGATTTCGCACGACCGCTGGTTTTTAGACCGCGTCGCCACGCACATTCTCGCTTTCGAAGGCGAGGGCGTGGTGAAGTTTTTCGAAGGTGGATTCTCCGATTACGAAGAAGACCGCAAGAAGCGCCAGGGCGATCAGCCGAAACGTTTTAAATACAAAAAGCTCGTTAAATAGCCGGCTGGGTAAAGGGGGATATCCCCCCGTTGTCAAACCCGGCGTATCAGCAAGAGCAACAGCACCGGCACAACCGCCAGAATCTGCGCGACGCGCGCATAAGGAAAGTATTCGGCAAGTTGTGTGCTCGCGATCGGGCCGATGAACATACCCAGCGTGTACGCCCATTGCCCCGAAGAGAAGGCGACGCCATAAGAATCCGATTTGGCGTCAGAGACCGCCTCGGCGATGCGCGAAACTACGGGAATGATGAAGATTCCCGTTGCAAAACCGAAAAACAGCAGCGCGGTGAACAGGTAGAGTAGACTTTCCCACGGCATGAAGACGAGTATAAGAGCTATCGAGCTCAGCGCAATACCGGCATAGATGAGACCGTTGTGGCGTATATAGGCGGTGAGCGGCAAAGCAAAGGCATAATACGATGATGTGATGGCGAGAAAGGCAAGACTCACACGGCTCTCGCTCAGCGAATAATACTGCCTGAGAAAAATCGGCAAAATCGGGTCGCCGAGCGAAAGTAAAAAGCCGCCGCAGAGATAGATAAGCGAGAGACGCAGAATCGTGCGGTCTCGGAGCGGGCTGAAATCGATGCGGGAACTGCCGCCCTGCCGCTGTGGGCTTTCACCCCAAACCGCGACGCGCAAGAGCAGATTGAACGCCGAAACCACGAGCAGCGTGTTGAACAGCAGGCCTGCGCCGCCGCGCTCGTAGAGAAAACCGCCGATGACGGGGCCGGTGAATTCGGCGACACCCATACCCGACTGCACAATGATGAGATTACGCGAAACGTTTTCGGGCGGGCTGTGTTTGGCCACATAACTAAAGCCGGCTACCCAGGTAAACCCGGCGGATATCCCCTGGAGCACGCGTGCAGCTATCATAAGGGGAAACGATTCCGCGATTTTCAGCAGAAAGACGGCTTGTACCAGAAGCGCGCTGCCGAGTAAAAAAACTTTTGCCGCCCCATAACGGTCGGTTAAGATTCCTGAAATGAAAACCGTGCAAAGCAGCGCCAGTGTGTAAGAACTAATCAGCCAGCCGATTTCGGTATGCGAGATATGGAATGTCTGCGCGTAAAACGGCAGCACTGGAATCAGTACGTTGAAGAGCAGGTTGTCGAGAAAAACGCCGATGAGAATCGACAGAAACGTCAACGAACGCATGCGCTATACGACTGCGGCAAGTCTTTGTCGCACTCCATAGGGCAGGTTTGCCAGTGCCAGCCGGTCGCCGGCGGCTGCGGCGAATTTTGCCAGTGTGCCGTCGTCGATGTCGCCGATGTATTTCAGTTGCGTTTCAAAATCCAGATCTTTAAAACCGCGTATATGCCCGAAGCATGCGGGCGATCCGCACAGGCAATCGAAAGAATGGCCGTCGCAATCCCAATCGAAGAACAGATAATTCGCCGTGATCTCGTCGCCGGCGCAGATATCTTTTACCGCGCGGTTAAAATAGCGGTTGATCGCCTCGTCGCCCGGATGCACAACCGAAATCGTATTCGCGTCGCACGCATGGTTCATAAAAGAATCGAAGCCGTAATAATCGCGCATGCCATTATTTTGTTTTACACTGTGGACTTTCATGTCGATAGGAATATCGCCGAGCGGGGTCTTTAACACGATATCTGAATTTTCGGGCAAAACTTTATAAACGTTCGAATATATGTCGGTGCCGCGGGCAAAATTTTTTTTCGCAAAAATGCCGATAAAACCGTTTTTGGTTCGTCGTAACTCTACGGCGTCGGGTATCGCGGCGACTTCTATGATGCGCATTTTATTTTCGGATGGGCGGCGATGAAGATCGTCATTCTCGGGCTCGGTGAGGTCGCCAAATGCACGCTGAGCCTTATCGAACAGTTTATCGACGTCGACTCGCGCCATCTTTATTTCGTCGAGCGAAACAATCTGAGTGCGCATCCCGTAGTAAATGGTTTTCTTGCGCGTGGTGCACATTTTTTACAAAAAAATCTGACCTGCGAGAATACGCTGGCGGTATTGCGTGATGAAATCGCTATAGGGCATCGCGACCTCGTGATCGATCTGACGACCGATACAGACATGTTTCATACCGTGGCGCTCTGCCTCGAAAATAACTGGCCCTATCTCAACACCTGCATCGAAAATTCCGCCGATGCTCAGCTCGTGCATTTGCGTAACCACGACAAAATGGCGTCGGTCATCGCTTCGCCCGCCGGCCGCGCCTATAGGGCAACCTGCGTGTTCGATCACGGCATGAACCCCGGGCTCATTTCGAGCTTTGTTAAAAAGGGCCTTGCCGACATTGCGGTTCTTGCCCTGCAAAGTGGGATATCCCCCGCGTTAAAACCGGCATACGAAAAACGCGATTACTCCGCCATGGCCCGTATTCTGGGACTCGAAACGCTGCATCTTTCAGAGCTCGACGACCAGACCGCGGCCCTCGTGCCACCGGGCGTGTTTGTAAATACCTGGAGCTGCCCCGGGTTTCTAGTTGAAGCGCGCGCGCCCGTGCAAATTGCCTGGGGTACGCACGAAAAAGAAATTCCCGGGGGTATGTTGCTGACCGAGGGCGGCATGCTTATGACCGAAGGCGAGGCCTGGGGTGCGCTGGCTTCTTCTTATGTGCCGCATAGCGAGATCACGGGCATGCTGATACCGCATGAAGAAATCATCACGCTGCGGCGTCTGCTCGCACGCCCGGGTTATGCCCCGACGATTGCCTATGTCTATGCGGTGAATCCGCATACGCGGCGCTGCTTCGACGAAGGTTTGACAAACGCAGAGGGGGGGTTGTCCTCACGCCGGCAGCGCATGCACTCACCGGTACCGATCGGGTTGGGGCATTGTTTATGCTTTCGCGCAATCCCCTTACCGGTCAACGCGGTACGTGGTGTTACTGGTGTGGTACGATTTTACGCGCGGAGAACCCGCTTTTTTCACCGACCGTGATACAGGTTGCCGCGGGCGTGCTCGCCGCCGCCCGCTGGATGATCGAAAACCCGCATGCGGGTATTCTGTTTCCGGAAGATTTACCGCACGATGAAATTCTTGCCTTCGCGGCGCCGCATCTCGGCGAGATTTTCTCGGCGCCGGTACCTTTCACCCCGGGCGGCAGGTGTTTCGGCGATTTTCTTATTTCTTCTGCCCGAGAAATTCCAGAGCATCTTCTTCGGTAATAAAGAGGCGCTCTTCATGATCGCTGAACACATTGAGCAGGGGCCCGTAACTGCGGCCGGCTACGACGATGGGTTCTTTGGGTTTAATCGCCTGCGCTATAAGTTTGAACATACCGATCTGCGGTTCGTTCATGTTCGGCACTGCTCCGAAATTTAACAGTACTTCGTCTGCCTTGGTCAGGGCCTTAAAGGCATTGGTGTAATACGCGAGAAATCGTTTCACGGATTCATCGTTAAACAGCCCGCCGAAGGTAAATTTTACGACGTCGGGCATCCGCTCCATGATGACCTTTACCGCATCGGCACCCGCAGTAGTGTTGCGCAGCGCGAGTACGCGCTTGAGCGTCGAAATTTTCTGCGCGAACTGCTGCAACTGGAAAGGTTTACCGATATAGTCGTTGATACCGTACTTCATACAGTGCATCAGGGTTTCCCGTGTCTTTGAGGCGGTCAGCACAATGACCGGCATGTCTTTGATGAGCACGGTTTCGCGGATGGTTTTGAGTATCTGCACCCCGCTCTTACCGGGGAGCCCGATGTCGAGCACCACGGCGTCGAAAAAATGGGTCTTGAGTTTTTCAAGCCCCTCTTCGCCTGTCATACAGAAGAACCCCTCGATGCCGATCTGCTTAAAGATCGCAGCGAGGAGCTCATGCTGCACTTCGTCGTCTTCGATAACCAGTATTTTCATAACGGCGCGGGCGCGGTTAGCCGGCCCAAATTCGCTGTCTGCGTAAAGCGCGATTTGAAAATTTTTCTACCCGATATCGCGAGCCCTCCATAGTTGGCCTATGCGCATCGGCGGATTTCTCCTTTTTCTGACGATCTTTCCCGTATCGGCGAAAAATCTCATTCGCGAAGATGTCTTCGTGCGTCCGGGATTCGACGCCGCATGGCTCAAAGACTGGCCCGAGCGCACAAAAAAATTATCCGACTGGAAACACATTC
The DNA here is from genome assembly GCA_017302045.1 of Spirochaetota bacterium. Taxonomy (GTDB): domain Bacteria; phylum Spirochaetota; class Leptospiria; order Turneriellales; family Turneriellaceae; genus Turneriella. The sequence continues at coordinate 8,881 of JAFLED010000019.1, read as the reverse complement.
CATCGTCGGCGGGCGATAACCGGCCGATCAAGATCAGCCAGCTGGAGGCTCCGTTTCCGGTACCGGGGTTTTACCGCTGGCCCGCGGCCAAACTGCACGACTATACGGCGATCACGCGGTTTTTTCTGACGCCCGAGGAGCGTAAGCTGCCGCAGGCGTGGGGGTTGAGACTCGGTGCCATCGCCGATAACTGGCAGGTCTACCTGAACGGTAAACTTATCCACCAGGAGTGGTACGCCGATGCGAAGAACGAAAAGATTTATATCCACCGTGCGGTGCGCGATGCTTTGATTGAAATTCCCGCGGCCGCACTGGTCGACGGCGAAAACCTGCTCGCTTTTCGCTTCGCGGGCGATGCAGGCAGCGCCGATATCGGCTTTTTTATGGGGCAGCCGTATGAAGTCGATGCGCTGCGAACTCTGATACACAAGCGTGGTGAGACGATTGTGCTGATTCTGATATCGATCTATCTTGCGATTGGCTTTTATCACCTGTTACTCTATTCGCGCCGCCGTCAGGAGAGTTATAACTTCTATTTCGGTGTGTTCTGTATTTTTATTTTCGTGTATCTTTTTACCCGTACGGCGATTGTGTTTGATATTTTCAAGGACTCGACGCTGATACAAAAAGTCGAATATGTCGTGCTGTTCAACAGCATGACGCTGTTTCTGATGTTTATCGATAAGCTGTTCGGCAACAGCGTTACGCTGTTTCCTAAAATTTACGGCGTCACCGCGGCGGTACTTTCGCTGACAGTGATTCCGACGACATCGGTTTTTAATACGTTGATTCTGCGCACCTGGCAGATGATTGCTTTCATTGGTATTCTGTATTTTCTCATCTTTCAGCTGGTGCGTTCGATCGGGCGTGAAGTCAGGGCGCGTATGGCTGCGCGTTCGGGGTCGTGGCCTGCCCGGTTATTTTCGGCCTTCGGTAACGCGATGGTCTTTTCGCCTGCCGGCAACCTGACACTCGGAATTCTCACCGTGATGGCTACGGGAATCTTCGATGTTCTTGACTCGATGATTTTCGCCACGGGAATAGCGCTGTCAAAATACGGATTCGCGGTGTTTGTCATCGGCATCGCCGTCATGCTCGCAAACCGCTTTCTCAATGTGCACAACGAGGTTGAAGAACTCAATGCGAACCTCGAAAAAAAAGTCGAAGAACGCACGCAAGAGCTCAAAGAGAGCCTTACACGCGTGTCAGATCTGAAGAAACAACAGGATGCGGATTATTTTCTTACAGCGCTGCTCTTAAAACCATTGGCAGCCAATACCAGTACCAGCAAAAATATTCAGATCGAATACCTGATTAAGCAGAAGAAGACTTTCGAGTTTCGCCGCTGGAAATCGGAAATCGGTGGCGACATCAATATGGCGGCTTCGATTTCACTCAAAGAGCGGCCCTATGTCGTGTTTGTCAACGCCGATGCGATGGGTAAGTCGATGCAAGGGGCGGGCGGGGCACTGGTTTTAGGGGCGGTCTTTCAATCGACCATCGAACGCATGCGCTGGACAAAAGAACTCTCCGACGTCTTTCCCGAGACCTGGCTGCACACGACATTTCTCGAGCTGCACCGTATCTTCGAAAGTTTCGAAGGTTCGATGCTGATCTCCATGGTGATTGGGCTGATTGATGAAACCTCGGGACTCATGTATTACATCAACGCGGAACATCCCAGTATCGCACTTTACCGCAACGGAGAGGCGAATTTTCTCGACGCAAATATTTTACGCAAATTGGGCACGCCAGGCATCAAGGGGAAGGTGAAGATTCATTGTTTTCAGCTGCGGCCGGGCGACACTCTGGTCATGGGCTCAGACGGGCGCGACGACGTCATTCTGGGACGCAACCCCGATGGTTCGAATATTATCAACGAGAATGAGCAGCTGTTTCTTGACCACGTGCGCGAGACCGGCGCCGACCTGAAAAAAATTCTTGAGCGTGTGCAGGGCATGGGTGAGATTATGGACGATCTCTCGCTGCTCAAGATCGAGTTTCAGCCCGATGGTGCCGCGCATGCGCTGCCCGATGCGACTGAAATCGAAAAGCTACGGACGCATGCGGCCGATCTCGTTGCCGCCGGCGATCTGGCCGCTGCGGCCGACGCATACATGCGCTTGCACGATCTGAATCCGCACGATCTGGAAATCTGTTACAACATCGCGCAGGTTCTGCGCCGTGAGAAAAAGATCAAACAGGCGCTGCATTGGGCCGAACGCTGCGTGCTGCGCGAGGGCGAAGAGCTGAAATACCTGCTGCAGGCGGCGGAGCTCAACATCATGATGCGCAGAGCCGCGAAAGCGCGCGGCTATATACGTCGCGTGCTGGAGCTCGATCCGCAACACCAAAGAGCGGCGCAGCTGCAGACGATGGTGTTTTGAGGCCTCTGGATTAATATTTTGGCTGATCTTCGGCGGTATCATGCTGCGATTAATAAATTCGAGAGAATAACCACAGCCCACAAGAGCCGTGGCGGCGTGCATCCAGGTAAATTTGCCATTGTCTCATAGCAGAATAGGGCAGCAGAATCCGCATTAAACCCCGCCGAGCGTGTTTTGCGCAAGCGCGAGCGTTCGGGCCTCATCGTCAGTATTTTGCTTTCGCTGGCAATGGCGGCGGGGCTCACGCTCGGGCATATTTCGACACACCATTCGAAATTGGAGGTCGTCTGGGTGAGTGGCGCTACGGCTATGATAACGGTCTACCTGCTGATATTGCTCTATTACATTCTGAAGGACCGGCATCTTTTACTCATGGGCTATCTCAGCCAGCTACCCGCCATATTCATCATGGTGTTCTTACCCTATACCTGGTACACCTCGGTCGGCGGTTATGCGAATGTACCCGCAACGTATCTGATGAAGACCAGTCTGCCTATCTGGGCCTATATTCTGATTCTCATCAGCGGGCTTGCGTTGCGGCCTGCATATCCTCTGATTGTTGCGGGCGGCTTTATCGGTGTCTGGATTACCCTTTTTCAGATTGCGATGAGAGACACACGCACCGTGATCACCGCCGATTTTCTGCAAAATGCTTTTTCCGCGGCGATTATCCCTGAGTATACGCACATGTATGCGCTGGGCGGCCTGCTCATCGGATTGATTCTCGCCTGGATTACCTATTCGTATCGCAAGTCTATCCATCAGGCAGCACGCCTTGAAGTCGCGACCAACGAGCTGGGGCGCTACTTCTCACCCGCGGTGCGCGACACGATAGTCTCTCAACAAACAACGTTTGGCGGCAATCGCCTCAAGGCTGCCGTATTGTTTTCAGATATACGCGGCTTCACGGCGATGAGCGAGAAACTCTCAGCTGAAGAAACCATGAATTTCTTGCGCGATTACCACGGGCGCATGGTCGAAATCATTTATCGCCACGGCGGCACGGTAGATAAATTTATCGGCGATGGCATCATGGTTACATTCGGAACTCCCGTTCCGGCAGCTGACGATGCCGAGCGCGCGGTCCGGTGCGTGACCGAAATGCTGGCAGAGGTGAAGCGAATGAACACGGGTAAGGCGCAGCCGATTCGTATTGGTGTGGGAATCGAGTTTGGCGAGGTGGTCGTAGGCAATGTCGGGTCGGCGAACTGGCTCGAATACACCGTGATTGGCGATACCGTGAATACAGCGAGCCGCATCGAAGCGGCGACGAAAGACCACGGCGTGGAAATGCTGTTTTCCGAAGCAGTCAAAGACGCGTTGCCTGATCGTATGGCGACCCGTTTCGTCAGCGAGGTGGGGTTACGGGGCAAGAGTGCAGCCGTGCGGCTGTTTACCGTGGCTTAGCCGCTTTCATCGCGGCTTATACAAAACGGGTCATTTATAGGTGTATTCCCTGGTGCGGGCGAGAGTTGTACCATAATCAGCATCGGCGTTGTCTTTTTGCTCGACGGTAAAATATACCCGAAAAGGTAACGCGGCTTTTCGGACGCAACCAAGAATACAGTTGTAAAAAGTTCTGCCCGAGTACGTATCTGTTCTTGTTCCCGATGCCGCATTCAGGGGAAAGGACGCAGAAATATACGCTCTCTCCGTATTTACATCGTATAATAATATCTGCATAACATAGTTTTTTGCAGCGTCGTATTTGGCAATGTTCCATGAATAACCCACGGATAAACTGCTGTTGTCGTCGACATTGGAATTTTCGGCAGGCGATACAGAACTGATTTTCAGCTCTGCTTTGGGCACATCGGGTATATCTACCATACATCCGGCGAGTCTTAAACATAGCAACCGGGAAAGAGTTTTTACGAACATGGTCATCCGGCCTCTCCTTTTTTGGGCAAAAATGGTTGAGCGACTTTCAAAATGCGTATCCGAGTGAAATTTCCGCATCGAAGCCTAAAACTATGTTGAATGTCGAACGAAACGCGTCGGTATTTTTCGGAAAATCATCGGTGCTGTATTTATAAGTGCCGAAGTTCGGGCCGAAGCCGAACCGCACTGTTATGGTGATCCCGGGACCGAATATAAACCGGTGTCCGATATTAAGGCCTATAATCTGATAGAGCGCGGAAAATCCTATCTGAGGCTGTCCGGATTCGGTATCAAAAACGACTCCTGACCCTCCGGCATAAAGAATTCTGCCGCCGACACTGCCGTATTTGAAGAATATACCCAGAAAAGTCGAATCCAGTTGATCCGAAAGGTGAAAACGGTATTGTGCGCCGAGTGTGTATCCCTGTGTCACCTTCCAAAGAGATGTTCAAAATTGAGAAAATACGAGCCCAGAAATGCGTCGGGAATACGGAAATTGACGGCGTTTCTCCGTTTTTCCGGCACCGCATTTTCCGCTTTTGCAGAAGCAGGAAAAAGACAAACAAAGCAAACGCTCAGGATTTTTAGGTAGGTAAGCTTATTCATGAGCCCGGCAACTCAAGGGGGGACGCTTCTGCCAGAGTCGTCAAGCCGATTTCACGCCGCAGTCTGTCGCGATGACCACCTGCCGCCGAAGGCGGAGACTCGTCTTTACGGCTCATCTCGTTGTCGCATTTGGACGCATGTTTACGCATCGTATCCATAACTTCAACGCCGGCCCGGCGGCGATTCCCCTGCCCGTGCTGAAAAAAGCACAGGAAGAGTTCCTGAATTTTGCCGGCACCGGTATGTCGGTCATGGAGATGTCGCACCGCTCGAAAGAGTTCGAAGCCGTACTCGCGCGCGCCATCGACGCCGTCAAAACGACCCTGGGGGTTCCCGACGACTACGCGATTATACTGGTGCAGGGTGGTGCCAGCATGCAATTCAGCATGGTGCCGATGAACCTCGGTATCGCGGGCAAAAAGATCGATCTGATCCAGACTGGCGCCTGGACGCAAAAGGCTTATAAAGAGGCGAAGAAGCACTACGAAGTCAACATCGTCGCTTCTACCGAATCTGAAAATTTCATGCGCCTGCCGACACAGGCGGAGTACAAACTGACGCCCGATGCGGCGTATGTGCACATGTGTGAAAACAACACGATTTTCGGTACCGAATACAACTGGTTGCCCGATACGAAGGGTGTGCCATTGGTGAGCGACATGTCTTCGAATATCGCCTCGCGCGTCATCGACGTCAGCAAATACGGATTGATCTTTGCCGGCGCACAAAAAAACCTGGGCCCTTCGGGAGTCACGCTTGTCATCGTGCGCAAAGACCTTGCCGAGCGCGCCGATAAAAATCTGCCGTCGATGATGCAATACCGCACCTACATTGCTGAGAATTCGCTCTACAATACGCCGCCGACCTTCGGTATCTACATGCTCGCGCTCACGCTGGAGCATATTCAGGAAACCGGCGGACTCAAGGCAACCGAAGCGCGTAATATCGCGAAAGCCGATACGCTCTACGGCGCGATCGACGGTTCAAACGGTTTCTATCGCTGCCCCGTGCATAAAGCCGACCGCTCGCGCATGAATGTCAATTACCGCATCTACAAGGGTGATAAGGCAGACGAAGAGCTCGAAAAGAAATTTGTCAAAGAAGCTGAAGCTGCCGGCTTTGCGGGACTCAAAGGCCACCGTTCGGTCGGCGGCCTTCGTGCTTCAATCTACAACGCCGTCGATCAGAACTCGATCAATGAACTTGTGAAGTTCATGCAAGACTTTGCGCGCAAAAACGGTTAAAAAGAAAGCGGGGGCTATCCTCCTTATCAATCTGGGCTCGCCCGCTTCGCCAAAGGTGGGGGATGTACGCCGTTACCTGCGCCAGTTTCTCATGGATGGTTATGTCATCGACATTCCGTACCCGCTGCGCTGGATGATTGTGAATTTGTTCATTCTGCCATTTCGCCCCAAGCGCTCGGCTGAGGCTTATGCAAAGATCTGGCAGGGCGACGGTTCGCCCCTACTGACCAATACCCGCCGGTTTGCCGAGAAACTGGCTAAGTTCAGTAAGCATAAAATCTTCTGGGCGATGCGTTATGGCACACCCTCGGTCGCTGCGGCGCTGAGTGAAATCAAGGCTGCCGGTTTTGGTGATGTTCTTGTCGTGCCGATGTATCCGCACCATGCGTTGTCGTCTACGGTAACCGCGGTCGAAGAGGCGAAAAAAGCCGCAGCGCCCTTAGGTCTCGATCTGAAAGTACTGCCCGCGTTTTACAACGACGCAGGTTTTATCCAGAACCTCGTCGCGCAGATTAAGCGGCATGCGAAAAACGACGACTATATTTTGTTCAGCTACCACGGGTTGCCGGTGCGTCATATCACCAAAGCTGACCCGACGCAAGCGCACTGCCTACAGCGTGAGAATTGCTGCCAAATCGACTCTGAAGTGCATAAAACCTGCTACCGCCATCAGGTGATAGAAACTACCGAAATGGCGGCAAAGAGTCTTGCTCTCAAGCCGCAGCAGTATGGCTTTTCTTTTCAGTCGCGCCTCGGTCGCGCCGAGTGGTTGAAACCGATGACGTCTGAATTCGTTGCCGACCTCGCGCAGAAGGGCATCCGCAATCTTGCCATCGTCGCCCCGGCCTTTGTCGCCGATAACCTCGAAACACTCGAAGAGGTGAATATGCAGCTGCGTGAAATTTTTCTCGCAGCCGGCGGCAAACGTTTCACTTACATTCCCTGCCTGAACGACGACGCCGGTTGGGCCAAATCTTTTGCGGCGCTGATCGACAGAAGCGCCTGAAACCGCTGAAGCTGGTCTATGAGCGATAAAACCCGCATTGTCTTCTGGGGCTCGCCGCGCATCGCTGCCGAGTTTCTCGGCGACCTTGTGGCGCGCCACGGCGACAGCTTCGAGATTGTTGCCTGCGTCACGCAGACAGAAAAGGTCGTGCAACGGCAGGGTAAAACAGCGGCGCGTTCGGCCGTACACGAAAAAGCCCAAGCGCTGGGCATACCGGTTTTTACGCCGAAGTCGGTTAAAAAAGAGGCGGATGTACTTCTGCAAGAACTGCAAAAGATCGGCTTTGATCTTTTTGTCGTGCTCGCCTACGGAAAAATTTTACCGGTAAGCATTATTGAAGCCCCCCGACTAAAATCGGTGAACTTCCATGGCAGTCTTTTGCCGCTCTTGCGCGGCGCCGCGCCGATCGAGCATGCGCTGCTCTACGGCTTTACCGAAACCGGCTGGACCCTGCAGCGCATTGTCAGCGAGCTCGACGCAGGTGATATCGTGGCGCAGAGCAAGGTACCAATTAGCCCTGACGAAACGACGGGAACGCTCTACCCCAAACTCACGCAAGACCTGCTCGATCACGGTGCGCGCATGCTGTTGGATTATGTCACTGGCCGTGCGTCTATTCAGTCGCAGAATCATGCTGCGGCGACACACTGCGGTAAGATTTCAGCCGAAGACGGTAAACTCGATTTTTCAAGGCCGGCTATGGAAGTCCGCAACCGCTACCGGGCGTTTACGCCGCGGCCAGGGGTGTTTGCGTTCTTTCGCGATAAGAAGGTGAAGATAGGTTTTGAGTTACCCCACCCCCATCCCCTCCCCACAGATGTGGGGAGGGGGGCTGATCTTGTCCCCTCTCCAGGTAGTGGGGAGGGGTGGCCGAAGGCCGGGGTGGGGTCATTAACGCGCGAAGGGAAAAATACGCTCTACGTTCTCTGCGGTGACGGTCAGGCTCTGAAAATTCTCTCTGTCACTCCTGAAGGTAAAAAGGCCATGGCGGCCGGCGATTTCATCAACGGCTATCGATTGGCCGACGGTGATCGGCTTGAATAAGTTTTTCCGCCGCAATTTCAGCTATCGTTTCGGCACTGTTCGCGAACTCATGCCGATCATGTTCCCGATCGTGCTGTCGCAGGCGATCGACATGCTGATGATTTTCTGCGACCGGCTTTTTCTCGCGCGGATCGGTAAAGAACATCTCGCGGCGACGCTTTCGGGCGGTATTCTCACGTTTATGATCACGACCCTCGTTACGGGCACGCTCGGTCAAATCAACCCGCTTGTCGCGCAATATCTTGGCGCGAACCGCAGATCGGAATGTGTGAGCACGGTGCACCAGGGTTTCATTTTTAGTCTCGTCTTTGCGCCGGGGATTTTTTTCATCGCCCAGGTCGGCGCTCCGAAACTCTTTGCTTTCTTTAATCACGGCGGCGTGCTGCTCACGAGCGAACTCGAATATTTTCGGATACTGAGTCTCACAATTTTCACGACAACGGTTCGGCAGGTGTTCGCCAACTTTTTTATCGGCATCGGGCGCACAGCCATGGTGTCGTGGGCGACATTCAGCGCCGTACTTCTGAACCTGCCGCTGGCGTATGCGCTGACCTTCGGCGCGTGGGGCTTTCCGCGTCTCGAGATTCGCGGCGCGGCCTGGGCGACGGTCATTTCCGGATTTCTGCCGATTGTCATTCTTGCCGTGAAGTTTTTCTCCGCCGAACTTCGCAAAGATTTCGAGACTGGTAGGCGGTTCCGCTTCAACAAGGAAA